>CADBQJ010000053.1 GCA_902796785.1 Fibrobacter succinogenes | reverse complement strand
TTGTTCCAGACGGCCCGGTAGCCCTGGTTCGCGTAGTTCACGCCCGTGGCGAAGTCGGGGACGCCGGCGCAGACGTCGGAGCCGGCGACCGAAGAGGAGCTGACCTTCTTCGACGAGCTGGACGAGCTGCTGCTCGAGCTCGGGCGCGAGGAAGACGAGGAGCTGACCTTTTTCGACGAGCTGGACGAACTGCTGCTCGAGGAGGAGGAAGAGGAGCTGACCTTCTTCGACGAACTGGACGAGCTGCTGCTCGAGGAAGACGAGGAGCTGACCTTTTTCGACGAACTGCTGCTCGAACTGCTCGACGCGGCGATCGAAGAGGAACCGGCGCCCTCTTCGCAGTCCACGCAGCACCATTCCACGACGCCGGATCCCCGGCCGCCGAACTTCTGCATGGTGTACTTCTCGATGTCGATCAGGAAGTTCAGGCCGTTTTTGGTCGCGTTCCGGGTGCAGCAGCTGTCGCAGCCGGCGTCGCCGCATTCGTCCAGCACCTGGACGTCGATGACGGCGTCGCCCTGGCGCAGGCGCAGGGTCTTCTGCTTGTACATGTCCCAGTCCTTTTCGTGGACGGCGACGATGTTGTGCGCGGCGACCCACTCTTCGGTCTGCTGGCCGCTGACGCCGGCGAACTGGCCCGCCCATTTGCAGCCGTTGTACTTGATGCACTCTTCGCTGCCCGGCTCGGGGTAGGATTCGTAGTTGGTGAGGTTGGCGCGGTCCCAGGCGGCCGGGTCGTCGCAGCGGTCGCTCGCGGAGGAGGTCTCCGTTTCGGAGGAGACCTCGCCGGAGGAACCGGCCTCGGACGAGCCGTCGGCGGAGGAGCCGGCCTCGGAGGAGAGGGTTTCGGAGCTTCCCCAGGGCTGCGACCAGGGGAGGTCCGCGGAGGAGAAGGGGATCTCCGCGGAGGAGAGCGACGCGAGCGAGCTCAGCGCCGGGCCGATCGAGGAGGTGGATTCGCCGCAGGCGAGCAGGCCGGCGACGGCGAGTCCGGCTGCGGGGATGAGGAGGAGTCTGGCTTTCATCGTTCGTTCCCTCTTGTTTCGCTTCCGACAAATTATCCGAAAAGAGGATTTCCCCCGTTATACGGGGTCGGCACATCCTTGTCCGGGGCCGTCATGACCGCGCGAGGCTATTTTTTGCCCGATGACGACACTGCTGCTTCTCTCGATGGGCGTGGGCGCGATCGCCGGGATGCTGGGCGGGCTGCTCGGGCTGGGCGGCGGCATCGTCGTCGTCCCGCTGCTCGACTGGATCTTCCACGCGCAGGGAATGGAGCCCGACATGGCGATGCACCTGGCCCTGGGGACCTCGCTTTCGAGCATCGTCTTCACCTATTCCTCCAGCCTGGTCGCCCACCAGCGGCGCGGCTCGGTCCTCTGGAACCTGAGCCTGACCGTGATCCCCTTCCTGGTCGTCGGCACCCTCCTGGGGAGCTTCCTCGCCGCGCGCCTCTCCACGCTTCCGCTGAAGCTGCTCTTCTCGGTCTTCCTGCTCCTGATGGCCCGGAGGTTCGCCTTCCCGCCGAAGCGCGCCCCCGGGACGGCGCCGAAGGCCTGGGGCAAGCCGGCGCTGCGGCTGGCGGGGACGGGCATCGGCTGCCTGTCGGCGCTGGTGGGGATCGGCGGCGGGAGCCTGAGCGTCCCGCTGCTGCTGCGCGCGGGCGCCACGATGGCGCAGGCCGCCGGCACCTCCTCCTCGATGGGGCTCCCGATCGCGCTCGGCGGCGCCGTCGGCTACGTCGTCAACGGGCTGGGCGCGCCCGGGCTCCCGGAGCACGCGCTCGGATACGTCCACCTCCCCGCGCTGGCGGGAATCGCGGCGGTCTCCGTCTGCGCGGCCCCGGTCGGGGTCGCGCTGGCGCACCGCCTGCCCGCCCCCGCGCTCAAGCGCGTCTTCTCGGTCCTGCTCCTGGCGGGCGCGGCCAAGATGGTCCTCTCCGTCCTCTAGAAAGGTTTTCGCCATGATGAAAAGATCCGCCGCGCTTCTCCTCTGCCTCGTCGCCCTGACGGGCTGCGGCCGCATGTTCGTCCGCACCACGACCGACGTGGTGAACGACCTGGAGAAGTGGACTCCCGAAAAGCTGGAGGAGGCCTCCCGGAAGAGCAACGTGGTCTACCGCGTGACGTACCGCGAGGGGGCGCGCAGCGCCTTCTGGCCCGATTCGCTCCGCACGCAGGCGCCCGACCCCGCCTGGGTCCGCGTCGCGGGGACGGGCGGCCGGCCCGCGCGTCTGGAGGCCTTCCCGACGATGCCGTGCGCCGCGGAACTTTCCGAGAAGGCCGTCGCGGCCTTCCGCAAGGGCGACGCCGCCGGCGCGCTCGCGCTCTACGGGCAGGCGTCGGAATGCGACCCGGAGAACCACGTCGTCCACGCGCAGATCGGGCGGCTGAAGTTCCTGGCGGGCGACCTCGACGGCGCGGAGAAGGCGCTGCGGCGCGCGCTCGCCCTGAACGCGTCGAGCGCCGAGGCGCACGAGGCGCTGGCCCGGACGCTGGCCCGGAAGAACGACCTCCCCGGCGCGCGGAAGGAGATCGTCGAGGCGATCCTGCTCGACGGCGACGGCGAGTCGACCCTCCGCGCCGCGAAGGAGATCCTGCTGGCCTCGGGCGAATACATGGACGACGACCGGCTCTTCTTCCCGTGGGAGCTGAGCTACGGCCCCGACACCGTGACGATCTTCGTCGACTCCGCCAAGGCGGGGCCGAACCCGGTCCTCCCCCTCTGCCAGGCCATGTGGGACAGGGACCCCGCGTTCCTCACGCCGCGCAGCGACGACAACATGGTGCGCGAGGTCCGCGGCCGCTTCTGCTTCGGGCTGCTCGGCAAGGAGACCGACCGCCTGCTCCGCGAAGGCCGCGAGCCCAAGCCCTGGGCGGCGGAGATCCGCAAGACGGCCGAAGACGGCCTGCTGAACGCGATGATCGTCTGGGAGGGCGCCACCGGCCGCTTCCCCGGCGTGATCCACCTGATGGACGACGCCTCGCGCGCGCTGATGCGCGTCTACGTGGAGACCCGCGTCGTCCGGAAGATTCCCGAAAGCTGGCTGAAGGAGGCTCCCCGTGAATGACCGCTTCGTCTTCGGACTGATCGAAGGTTTCTACGGCCGCATGTGGTCGTGGGACGACCGCATGGACTGGTGCCGATTCCTGGGCGCCCAAAAGGCGGACTTCTATCTCTACGCGCCCAAGGACGACGAGCACCTGCGCCGGCGATGGCTCGAGCCGTGGGACCGCGCGACGCGCGACCGCCTGGAGAAGCTGCGCGGGCTCTGCGGCGACGAGGGGCTCCTCTTCGGGCCGGGGCTGAGCCCGTACGAGATCTACCTGGACTGGAACGCCGACTCCCGCCGGCGGCTGGAGCGCCGCCTGGCCGACCTGAAGACGCTCGAGCCGGGGATCCTCGGGGTCTTCTTCGACGACATGAAGGGCGACCGCTCCTCGATGGCCCGCGTCCAGGCCGACGTCGCGCACATCGCCGCCGACGCGCTGCCCGACGCGCGCGTCGTGGTCTGCCCCACCTACTACTCCGACGACCCCGCGCTGCGGATGCTCTTCGGCGACGAGCCCGCCGGATACCTGGAGGGGCTGGGCGAGGCGCTCGACCCCTCGATCGACGTCTTCTGGACCGGGCCCATGGTCTGCTCCGAAGGCTATCCCGAGGAGCACCTCCGGCGCGTCGCCGGACGGCTGGGCCGCAAGCCCTTCCTCTGGGACAACTACCCCGTGAACGACGGCGTGCGCATGGCCCCGTTCCTGCACCTCCGCCCGCCGCAGGGCCGCCCGCCGCGCCCCGCGGAGCTCTGCTCGGGATTCGCCGCGAACCCGATGAACCAGCCCTGGCTCTCGCGCCTCCCCTTCGCGGCGCTCGGCGCGCAGTGGGCCTCGGGCGAGACCGATCCCGAGGCGCTCTGGGCCCGCGCGCTCGAGCTGGTGGACGACCCCGCGCTGCGCGCGCTCCTCGACCGCGACCGCGACGCCTTCCAGGACCGCGGGATCGGATACGCGGGCACCGACCGCGCCTTCGCCGAAGGATGGAAGAAGCGGATCTCGGAGAACCCGCGCTTCGCGACGCTCCCCGAGAAGGACCGCGCGGCGATCGTCCGCGAGCATTCCGAGTTCGAGCGCAAGGTCGCGAACGCGCTGACCGACGACGAGCGCGCCGCGAAGAGGGCGGAGTACGCCGCGATCGACCATCCCGCCGCGCGCGAGGTCGCGGAGTGGCTGGACGGCCTCTACCGCTGCCATCCCGAGTCGTTCTGAGGAACGGGGAAATCTTCCGCTACCGCGCCGCGCTCCCCGCGGCGCTTTTTCCCTTCCAGCGGTACCAGCCGAAGGCGCCGGCCAGCGGCGCCCAGAGCACCACGACCACCTGGACGAGCAGCGTGGGCGGATAGGCGGGCAGCAGCCCGAGCGAGCGCAGCTTGCGCGCGCCGAGCGCCAGGAAGACCAGGTCGACGGCGACCTTCGTCGCGAGCGGCAGCAGCAGCGCCGGGATTCCGGTCGCGGCCGCCAGCGGAACCGACGCGGCGAGGAAGACGAAGAAGAGGTAGATCGCCGCGAGCATCAGCACGTAGAGCCGCGACTCGTAGCGGGTTCCGTTGCTGGCCCAGCGCGCGCGCTGCGAGAAGAACTCGCGCCACGTCTCCGCCGGCCAGGTGCGCACCTGCGCCTCGGGGTCGGCGTTGTAGGCCACGCCCGCGGCGTGGCGGCTCATGCGCTGCACCAGCATGTCGTCGTCGCCCGAGACCAGCCCCTCGAGCGCGGCGAGCCCGCCCGAGGCGTCGTAGACGGAGCGGCGGTAGGCCAGCGAGGGGGCGCTGGCGAGCATCGGCTTGCCCAGCGTGAAGAAGGCCCCCTCGATCAGGGTGAACCCGAGCGTCTCCAGGGCCTGCACCTTCGAGAGGATCCCCTTGCCGGGCAGGATCCGCTTGGGCCCCTGCACGATGTCGATCCCCGCGCGGAAGTTGGAGACCATCGAGCGCAGCCACCGCTCCGGCGGGAGGCAGTCGGCGTCGATGGTCATCAGGATCTCGCCCTTCGCGGCGGAGAAGGCCTTCTCGAGCGCCCGCTTCTTGGGCGAGGGGGTCTCGGGCGCGTCCGCCGGGACCGTCAGCACGGAGAAGCGCGGGTGCGACGCGGCGAACTCCGCGAGCAGGCGCGGCGTGGCGTCGTCGGAGCGGTCGTCCACGCAGATCACCTCCCACTCGCCGGGATAGTCCTGCGCCGCCAGCGCCTCCAGCGTCTTGCCGAGGTTCCGCTCCTCGTTCCGCAGCGGCACCGCCACGCTCGCCGAGGGCCAGCGGCCGTCCGGCGCGACGCGGTCCTTCTCCCCGCGGACGCGCATGCGCGCGACTCCCGCCGCGAAGGTGCCCAGCACGGCGAGGTAGAAGAGGGAGGAAACCGCGGAAACCGCCGTCGCGGCGGTCGTCCAGAAGGCGCAATCCATGCCGGCAATGTTAGCAAGAAACGCCGATGGCAATATAATATTATCTTTGACCAAATGGAACTGCTGGAGGAAGCGATCGCAGGGCTGAACCCCGAGCAGAAGGAGGCCGTCGTCCACGACCACGCCGCCGGCGGGCAGCTGCTGGTGCTGGCCGGGGCCGGCTCCGGGAAGACGCGCGTGCTCACGCTGCGCATCGCCCGGCTGGTGGAGACGGGCGTCGCGCCGGAGCGGATCGTCTGCGTCACCTTCACCGTGGCGGCCGCGGCCGAGATGCGCGAGCGGCTGGCGCTCTGGCTGGGGAAGGAGCGCGCGGGGAGGATCCGCGCCTGCACCTTCCACTCGCTGGCCTGGACGTTCCTGCGGGAGTCCCCTCCGGGCTCGTCGCTTCCGCCCGGCTGGAAGCTCCTGGGGTTCCCCGCGCGGCCGCGCATCGCGGAGGCGGAGGAGCCCGATCCCGATTCCCCCGCCTCCGCCTCCGCGGGGCGCCCGGCGGCGAAGCCGCCGCGCGCCCCCGGCGCGCCGCGCGGGGAGGAGGTCGCGCTCGACGAGCTGATGCCGCTCGCGTCGGAGCTTCTCGCGACCAGCCCGGAGGCGCTCGCGGCCTGGCGCCGGAGCTGCGAGCACCTCCTGATCGACGAGTTCCAGGACATCGACCCGGGCCAGTACGCCTTCTGCCGGACGCTGGCGGGCGACTCCCCCAACCTGTGCGCCGTGGGCGACGACGACCAGGCCATCTACGGCTTCCGCGGCGCCGACCCGGGCTGCATCCTCGGCTTCCTGCGCGACTTCCCCGGCGGGCGGCTGGTCAAGCTGGAGACCAACTACCGCTCGCACCCGCACGTGCTGGAGCTGGCCAACCGGATCTTCGCCGACAAGGAGGAGCGGTTCCGCAAGACGCTCCGGCCGCCCGCCTCGCGCGAGGGCGAGCGCGGGGACCCGCCGCGCGCGATCCGGCTGGACAGCGGGAACGGATGGGACCAGATGCGCCTGGTCGCGGCGCTGGTCCGGATGCGCGCCGCGCAGGGCGTCCCCGTCGGGAAGATGGCCGTTCTCTGCCGCGTCAACCGGCTCTGCGCCACCATGCGCAGGGGAATGGACCGCTTCGGCGTCCCGCCGGAGCTGGTCGTGCAGACGGTGCACGCCAGCAAGGGGCTGGAGTACGACACTGTCTTCCTGGTCGGGCTGGAGGAGGGGCTCTTCCCGCTGGAGGACGCCGACTTGCAGGAGGAGCGGCGGCTCTTCTACGTGGCGGTCACGCGGGCGCGCGAGCGGCTCTACCTGCTCCGGACGAAGGAGCGCGTCTGGAAGGGGAAGCGGAAGCCGTTCGAGCCCAGCCGGTTCCTGCGCTGGCACGTCGAGCCGTTCGGGACGCGGCTCCTGCGCGGGCTGGGGCTGTCGGACGGCTGATCAGAGCGCGTCGAGGAGCGTCTCGACGACGGCGTCGGGCTTCCAGGGGCTGTCGGCGAGGGCGGCGCGGTCGGCTTCGCCCGTCAGCACGAGGAGCGAGCGCAGCCCGCTCTCCTCGGCCATGCGGATGTCGGTGTAGAGGCGGTCGCCCACCATCACGCATTCGTCGGGGCGGCAGGAGCGCTCGGCGAGAATCGGCAGCACCATCGCGGGCGAGGGCTTCCCGATCACCAGCGGCTCGGGGGCGCCGGCGCTGCGCAGCGCGGCGATCAGGCTGGCGATGTCGGGGACGAAGCCGCGCTCGGTCGGGCAGAGCCGGTCGGGGTGGGTGGCGATGAAGCGCACGCCGCGGACCAGCAGCGACTGGGCCAGCACCAGCTTGTCGAAGGTGAAGGAGGTGTCGTAGGCGAGCACCACGGCGGAGGGGTCCTCCCAGTCGAGCTCGAATCCGGCCTCGACGAAGTCCTCCGTCACCTCGGGGTTGGCGAAGAGGGCGATTCGCGAGATCCGCTCGCGCTCCAGGAAGGCGCGGGTGGCCCATCCGGCGTCGCGCACCTCGTTTTCCGAGACCTCGAAGCCCAGGGCGCGCAGCTGCTCGATGGTGCGGCGCAGCGAGCGCGAGGTGTTGTTGCTGAGGAAGACCGGCTGGCGTCCGGCGGCGCGGAGCGCGCGGACGAACTCGCAGGCGCCCGGCAGCGCCCGGCCGCCCAGGAAGAGGGTGCCGTCCTGGTCGAGGAGGACGAGCTTCGCGCCCTCGAGAACGGAACGCGCGTCCGTCATCGGGCCTCCTTGTCGAGGATTCCGGCGAACTTGACCGAATACTGCGCGTCGTCCAGCCCGAGCGCGCCGTCGGCCATCTCGGCGTCGCGGCGCTCGCCCCGGAAGAGCCAGCGGCTGACGAACATCAGGGGGTTGAATCCGGCGGGCGTCTTGTGCTCGGCCTCGCCGATCGCGCTCGCCTCGAGCAGGTCGAGCACGGGGACCATCTCGCGCGAGTCGAGGAGCACGCGGTCGCAGCAGCCGTCGGCGCGCCAGCATTCGCGCGCGAACCCCTTGAGCACGCCCCGCTTCATCGGGACGCCGTGCTCGGGGCAGAGGGGGGCGGAGGGAACGGGCGGCTCCGCGTCGGAGGCGAGCCGGTCGCGCCAGCGGCGGACGGTGCCCCGGAGGAGGCGGCGCGCCAGCGCGAGGATCTTCGATTCGGGGAAGACGGCGGCGTGGCAGCGGTCGCAGATGGCCAGCTCGGCCTCGGGGATGCCGACCGGGACCAGGTCGCCCCGGTCGCAGCAGGGACACTTTTTCGCCATCGCCTTCGCCCTTCCGGAATCCGGGAAAAAGGAAGCGGACGGCTCCGCGCCGCCCGCTCCAATTCTAGCAATCCCCGCGCCTAGTCGTTCCGGCGGCCGCCGAGCAGCCCCGCGCGCGCGGCCCAGTAGAGAAGCGTCAGGACGGAGGTGATGGCGGCGGCCACGTAGGTGAGCGCGGCGGCGGAGAGCACGCCGGCGACCGCCTCGGACTCCTCGCCCCCGCGGACGATCCCCAGCTCCCCGAGCAGCTTCTTCGCGCGGGAGGAGGCGTCGACCTCCACGGGGACCGTGACCACGGTGAAGAGCGTCGCCGCGCCGAAGAGCGCCACGCCGACCTTCGCGACCGTCACGCCGAGCCCGGCCCCCTCGGCGGCGCCGAGGACGATGCCGAGGATGACCAGCCAGGGGCCGAAGTTCGAGCCGAGGTTCGCGGCGGGCACCAGGGCGCTGCGCAGCCACATGGGGGCGTAGCCCCGCGCGTGCTGGATGGCGTGCCCGGTCTCGTGGGCCGCCACGCCCGCGGCGGAGGCGTTGATGCCGTGGTAGACCTCGGGGCTGAGGTTGAGCGTTTTGTCGACGGGGTTGTAGTGGTCGCTGAGGAACCCCCTGTGCTCCCGCACGCGGACGTTTGTGATGCCGGCGGACCGGAGAATCGCCAGCGCCACGTCCTTGCCGGTGTAGCCCGTCATCAGGCCCGTCTTCTGCCCTCGGGCGAAGCGGGATTTCACCAGGAACGAGGCGCCGCCGGAGAGCAGGAGGCCGACGGCGAGAATCAGCATGTAGAGGGGGTCGAACATCATGCGCCCTAATATACACACCCCCCGCGGCGGGGAAAAACGCCTCTCTTTTTGCCTCGTCGTGACATTTCCGTGACAATCGCCCCGGGAAAACGAGCTAGGTTATGGGCATAAGAGGTAACGCCTCTCAGTTTTCATTCTCCCCTCCCCTGAGTGTCAGGCCCGCAAGCGATTGCGGGCCTGTTTTCTGTCCCCCGCGCGCCGTTTCGCGCCCAAACTACCATCTTCGCGCCCGAAAGGCCCGATTTCCGGCCCCGGCAGGGCGATTTCCCGGATTTCCTAGATTTGGGCCCTAAATCCCAAAGGGGCACTCATGTTCGGAAAAATCGACAAGAACGAGTCCTTCCCCGCGATGGAACGCGCCGTCCTCGAAGGGTGGAAAAAAGACCGCGCCTTCGAGGCCACCCTCGCCAAGGGCAAGGCCGACGACTCCTTCGTCTTCTACGACGGCCCCCCCTTCGCCACGGGCCTGCCCCACTACGGCCACCTGCTCGCCGGCACCATCAAGGACATCGTCCCGCGCTACTGGACCATGAAGGGCAAGTACGTCCCGCGCCGCTTCGGCTGGGACTGCCACGGCCTGCCGATCGAAAGCCTCATCCAGAACGAGCTGAAGCTCGACGGCGTGGCCGCCATCCGCGAATACGGCATCGGCAACTTCAACGAGGCCTGCCGCTCCAAGGTCCTCCGCTACACCTCGCAGTGGCGCGAGACGGTGAGCCGCATGGGCCGCTGGGTCGACTTCGACAACGACTACAAGACGATGCAGCCCTCCTTCATGGAGACCGTCTGGTGGGTCTTCAGGCAGTGCTGGGACAAGGGGCTGATCTACCAGGGCTACCGCATCCAGCCCTACAGCCCGGCGCTCGCCACCCCGCTCTCGAACTTCGAGACGAACCAGGGCTACAAGGACCGCCAGGACCCCTCGCTCACGCTGATCTTCCCGCTCCTCTCGGACGACCCGCGCTTCAAGGGGACGAACCTCCTCGTCTGGACGACCACCCCCTGGACGCTGCCCTCGAACTTCGCGATCGCCGTCGGCCCGGAGATGGAGTACTCCCTCGTCGAGTCCGAGGGGAACCGCTTCTGGTGCGCCTCCACGCGCGTCTCCGCCTACTTCAAGGA
>CADBQJ010000052.1 GCA_902796785.1 Fibrobacter succinogenes | reverse complement strand
GAAGGGGCCGAGGGCGCCGAAGAGGCGTCGAGCCACCGCGGGGCCATCGCCCTCCTCTGCGTGGGGATGCAGCGCGTGGTGGTCACCTTCGTCATCGACGGCCAGTTCCACTCCAGCCGCGAAGTGACCGGCGCCTCGCTCACCGCGTTCGAGCGGACGCTCGCCCGCCGCGCCAACTTCCCGCCGGACCAGGACGTCGACGCGCTGCTGCGCGACGAGACCCTCTGGCCCGAGACCGAGCTCTTCCGCCTGGCCTTCCGCCAGGCCTCCTCCGACCTGGGCACCGGCGTGCAGCAGGCCATCCAGTACTTCTACTCCGCCACCGCCAACACCAACATCGACAAGGTGCTCCTCTGCGGCGGCGGCGCCTGCATCCCCGGCATCGCGGCCATGCTCGGCAAGAAGATCCACCTCCCCGTGGAGGTCTTCGACCCGCTGGCCACCTTCCCGCCCACCAAGCTCGCCGCCATCGGCCCGAACGAGTCGCCCCTGCTGGCCACCGCGTTCGGCCTTTCCATCAGGAGGTTCTAGTGTCTCGCATCGAGATCAACCTCCTCCCGGTGGACTACAGGCGCAAGCGCGTCCGCGTCGACCGCATCCTCTGCCGCCGCGTGGTCTGGCCGACCATCGCGCTGCTGGTGGTCATCGTGCTGGGGGTGGCCTACACGATGAACCTGACGATGGAGCGCGACGAGACGCTCACCGACCTCGAGACCATCGAGAAGACCATCGCCAGCAAGCAGAAGCTGCTCGACGAAATCAAGAAGCTCGAGGCCGACAAGGCCGTCATCCAGCGCAAGAACGACGCGCTCCGCTCCATCCAGGTGAGCCGCCAGCGCTGGATCGTCATCTTCGAGAACCTCTCCTACGTCCTTCCCGAAAACACCTGGATCACCGGGATCGACGAAAAGAACGGCCGTCTGGAAATGACCGCCGTCACCTTCCAGTTCTCCGACGTGGCGCAGTACATGACCGAGCTGCAGAAGCAGGTCGCCATCACCAACGTCCGGCTGAAGAAGGTCCGCACCGTCAAGGTGGCCAAGGCCCAGGGCTTCGAGTTCAGCCTCTCCATCGGCCTGGCGAAGGACATCAACCTGAACGCCGGCGGACAGGCGCAGGGACAGGGGGCGTAGAAGATGGCCAAGCCGAATCCCTCCGCCGACCTGATGAACTCGCTGCGAAAGGTGGACTTCCGCGACCCGCTCACCATCTACATGCTGTCGATGATCGTCGTCACGCTGGCGGTCTGCGCGGCCTTCTGGTTCCTCTCCTTCGACCCCCTCCAGCAGGAGATCCTCGAGACCCAGGCGAAGATCGAGTCGCAGAGCAAGGAGCTCGACCGCATCATGCGCGAGGCGGCCCGCAAGCCCCAGTTCGAAAAGGAAGTGGCCGACGCCCAGGTGGAGCTCGCCCGTCTGAAGGAGATGTTCCCCGACGAGGAAAAGGTGCCGCTCCGCCTGCACGACATCTACGTGGCCGTCCGCCAGGCGGGCGTGCGCGTGGTCTCGGTGGAGCCCGTCAACCGTCCGCCGGCTCCGCCTCCTCCCGCCGGACAGCAGGCCGCGGCCGCCTCCGACGACCCGTCGACCTACTACAACGAGAACTACTACAAGCTCGAGGTGGAGGGCGGCTACCACCAGCTGGGCGACATGTTCGCCGAAATCGCGAACTTCGACTATCCCACCCGCATCAACGACGTGAAGATCCGCCGCTTCAGCGGGATGAAAAAGGAAATCGAAAACGCCAAGAGCCACGGCACGACGCCCACGACGATGACCGTCAGCTTCAGGCTCGTCACCTTCTCTTCGCGGAAGTAACGCCATGCGGACGAAGAAGAACGCAATTCTTTTCCTGCTCCTCGGCGCGCTCGGCGCGGCCTGGGCCGGTCCGCTGCAGAAGGTCGGATTCGAAAGCAGGGACGGCGCCTGCCGCGCCTGGTGGCAGTTCGACGCGAAGGGGGCGCTTCCCTCCTACTTCGCCCGCGTCACCGACGGCGGCAAGGGCGTCGAAGCAGGGTTCGCCGGCGTGGAATGGGACGAGGCGGTCCAGGCTCCCGCGACGGCCGGCGTGGCCCGCGCGCGCGTCGTGGTCCGCGAAAGCGCCGGCAAGCGCGTCGCCGTCTTCCAGATCAGGCCCCAGGCTCCCGTCGCGAAGATCGAGAAGTCGCTGAAGGACGGCCGCTTCTCCGTCGCCTGGAGCTGCCCGGCCGAAAAGGGCTCGTGGACCTGGCCCGCTCCCGCGAAGGCCGCCGCCAAGCCCGAAGCCAAGCCGGCTCCCGCGCCCGAAGCGAAGCCCGCCCCGAAGCCGGAAGCCAAGCCCGCGCCGGCCCCCGCTCCCGAAGCGAAGCCCGCTTCCAAGCCCGACCGCAACGCCGAGCTCGAGGAGTTCTACCAGGAAATCTCCCGCTCCTCCGTCTCCGGCAAGAGCTTCGTCCTCCAGGGGCAGCGCCGCCTGGTGGTCAACGCCCCCAAGAGCCTCCTCTTCGCCAAGCCCGACCGCTCCTCCGCGGTGGTCCGCAAGCTCAACGTGGGCGACACGCTCTTCTCGAACGACCGCCGCGGCGAATGGTACGTCGTGGACGACGGCGACCGCTCCGCCTACGTGCCCGCCTCCGAAGTCAAGCGCCTCGAGGAGGTCACCTCGGCCGACGAAGCCCAGCTGCGCAAGCTGGTCAACCGCCAGATCAGCCGGATGCAGGACGGCTCCGGCAACGTCTCTCTCCGCGAAAACGAGCTGGGAGTCACCAAGGAGGTGACCATCGGCGAAAACCGCGCTCCGGGCGACACCGGCGCCGTCGCCCCCTCCAGGGCGCCCAAGCAGCGCTACAGCTACTCCTCCTTCGGCCGCCGCGACCCCTTCGTCCCCTTCGAGGAACCCGAAATCGAGGGTCTCTCGATCGACGAAGTGCAGCTGGTCGGCATCATCTGGGATTCCGAAACCCCGCTGGCCATCTTCGAGGACGTCCGCCTGCGCGGCGTCTCCTACACGCTGCGCGAAGGCGACGAAGTGGTCAACGGCAACGTCTACAAGATCACCAAGGACGAAGTCGTCTTCCTTCTGACCGAATTCGGCGTGAGCCGAAAGTTCTCGATGACGCTTCCCAAGATCATCGAGTGACCCGGGGGTCGATATGAAAAAAGCATTCCGCGTCGCGTTCCTGGCCCTGATGGCGCTCCTCGCCGTCTCGGCGGCATCCGCCGCCCCCTCCTCCTCCGACTTCGGCGGCAAGGAGCAGCGCCGCCTCGACTTCTACTTCCCCAACTCCGACATCAAGTCGGTCTTCGCGGCCCTCAGCGTCCACGCCGGCGTCGACATCGTCCCCGCGCCGAACATCGGCGGCAAGATCGCGCTGAACGTGCGCAACAAGACCTGGAGCGAAGTGCTCGACCTGATCTGCAACCTCTACGAGTACAAGTGGGTCATCGAGGACAAGTACATCCACGTGCTGCGCCTGAGCGACTACAACCGCCGCATCACCGACGCCGCGCAGAAGGAGAACAACCTGCTGCGCAACGCCCCGAAGGTGCGCCGCACCTTCACGCTCAACCACGCCAAGGCGCGCGACCTCCAGAGCGTGCTCAGCAGCATCGTCAACGAATACTCCGGCTCCGTCACCGTCGTGGAGCGCAACAACTCCATCGTCGTCAACGCCTCCGAGAAGGTGCTCGACCTGGTGGCGCAGACCGTGGCCGACCTCGACATCGAGACGCGCCAGGTGGTCATCACCGCCCGCCTGGTGGTGATGGACTCCAAGATGCAGCAGGAATCGGGCATCGACTGGTCGATCGCCTCCAGCGGCATGGCCGCCCGCAACCTCCCGCAGACCTCCGGCTCCTACCAGGGCTCCGGCGAGCTGCCCACCCAGTCGCTGCACGACCCCCGCTCGGCGGCCCGCCTGCAGGTCAACCCCGCCGGCGCGCCCGGCATCGGGACCGCCTCCGCCTCGCTCTCCCTCGGTCTCTTCCAGGGCAACGTGGGGCTGGCCATCAACGAATACATGAAGGACGACAAGACCGAACTGCTCGCCTCGCCGCAGGTGACCACGCTGGACCACCAGCAGGCCATGATCGACATGGGCGAAACGCAGTCGATCCGCACCCTCGACGCCCAGGGCGTGGCGGCCATCACCCAGATGACGGCCGGCATCTCGCTGCGCGTCACGCCGCACATCACCAGCGACGGCCGCGTGCTCCTCGAGCTGGAACCCGAAAACTCCTCCTTCAGCGTGGACGCCGCGGGCCAGCCGATCAAGCAGGAGCAGAAGGCCCAGACCTCCGTGCTGATCAACGACGGCGAAACGGTCGTGATCGCGGGCCTGACCACCAACGAGGAGAGCGAAGTCGAGTCGGGCATCCCCTTCCTCAAGGACATCCCGCTCCTCGGCCATCTCTTCAAGCACACGCAGAAGGTCTACTCCAAGAAGGACCTGGTGATCTTCGTCACCCCGAACATCATCAAGCGCCGCGAGGACTCCTTCCTCTACCGCGGGAACGCGGGCCCCGTGCCCGTCGCCGCTCCCGCGCCCGCCGAACCGGCCCCGCAGCCCGTCAAGGTGGAAAGCGCCGCCGCTCCGGCCGAACCGGCTCCCGCCCCCGCGGCCCAGCCCGCTCCCGAACCGCAGCCGGCCCCCGCCGCGCAGCCCGCTCCCGAAGCGAAGCCCGCGCCGGAACCCGCTCCCGCCGCGGAACCCGCCAAGGCCGAGCCCGCTCCCGCGCGGCAGGAAGCGCCCGCCGAGGCCGCCTCGGCCGACGACGAAGGCTGGCAATAGGATATTCGCGCGAAAAAAGAGGCCCCGGACGATCCGTCCGGGGTTTTCCGTTTGAATCGGATCCGGCTAGATCTCCCGGAGGGTCGCCCTGGACCACTGGGGCGTGGGGGCGTCGTCGAAGGAGTAGCGCACCTGGTCGAGCCACTCCTCCTTGGAGACGGGGTGGACCAGCGCGGTCGAGTCGGGCTGCGAGGGGACGCCGGCGGCGCGGGTCAGCAGCTCCACCGTCCAGCATTCGGGATAGGCGGCGCGCAGGTCCGCGACGAATTTCGGCATCTTTTCGGGGTCGAGCCGGTGGTCCGCCACGATCATCTGGGGGAGTTCGCCCGAGACCACGGGGGTGGCGATGGCGCGGAGGGCCGTCTGGAGCGAGGTGATCAGGTAGACGTCGGGGATTTCGTCCGGCCGGTTGCTTTCCAGCCAGTCCACGGACCAGTCCACCATCTCCCGGACGTCCGGTCGGTCAGGCGCGATGAAGATGAAATGCTTGGCCAAGTCAAATCCTGAAAAACGTTCGATTTTGGCAACGACCCGATATTGAAAAGATAACACAGAAAAGGGCCTTCCGGAGCTATATTCCGCACGTATGTCGACCTCCTCCACGGGCGAATTCGCCTTCATCGACTCCCTCCGGAGGGCCCTGCCGCCCCTGCCTCCGCAGGAGGGGATCGGAATCGGCGACGACGCCGCCTTCCTCGGGAACCTCCCGGGCGGAATCCTCCTTTCCACGGACCTCTCGGTCGAGGGGGTCCACTTCCGGACCGACTGGAGCTCCCCGGAGGAGTTCGTCGACAAGGCCTTCGTCTCCAACCTCTCCGACGTCAACGCCATGGGCGGGACCCCGGAGTGGATCCTGCTCGGGCTGGGGATTCCCGCCGGCGCCCCCGACTCCCTCCTTCCCGCGCTCCGCGAGGCCGTTTCCCTGGCCTCGCGCCGCCGCGGCGCCACGGTCGTCGGGGGCGACGTGGTCCGCGCGCCGGCCCTGACGCTCTCCATCGCCGTCGCGGGCAGGCCCGGACGGCGGATTCTCCGCAGGGCCGGCGCGCGGCCCGGCGAAGCCGTCTACGTTTCGGGCCCCCTCGGGCTGAGCCGGGCGGGCCTCGAGCTGCTCGAATCGGGCGAACGCGAGGGGCGGACCGACTTCGAGCGCGAGGCGCTGAAGCGCCACCGGACGCCCGAATATCCCGCAGGGTGGGGCCCCGCCCTGGCCGCCGACGAACGGACCGGGGCCTGCATCGACGTCAGCGACGGCCTCTTCTCCGAGGCGAACCACCTGGCCGGGGACTCCGGCGTCCGGATCGTCCTAGACGAGGAGCTTCTCCCCGTTCCCGAGGGGCTGGAGGAGTTCGCGCGCGGGCGCGGGCTCGATCCCGTCGAGCTGGTCGGCTCCTCCGGCGAGGAGTATCAACTTCTCTTCACGAGTTCGGCCTCTCCGGGCGATTTTGAGTCTATATTGGAAGAGACGGCCTCCCGCGGCGCGCTCCGGAGAATCGGAGTCGTGGAGCGGGGGAGCGGAGTCTGCCTGCGTCGGCGCGACGGTTCGGTCGCCGCCGTCGGGGCCACGGGTTGGAGCCACTTCTAGGGAGCCGCTTCCGGTTATGGCGCAGAAAGGGACGAAAATCGGGGAAATCCTCCTGGCGCAGGGGCTGATCGACGAAGACCAGCTCCAGCACGCCATGAACGAGCACCAGCGCACCGGCCTGATGCTCGGCAAGGTGATCGTCAGGCTCGGGTTCGTCGACGAAGAGACGATGGCCTCGATCCTGGGGGAACAGATCACCCTCAAGCAGAAGAAGAGGCTGGGCGAGATCCTCCTCGAGCAGAAGATCGTCAAGCCCGAGGACATCGACGAGGCGCTCGCCATGCAGAAGCGCACCGGCCAGAAGATCGGCAAGTGCCTGCTCGAGCTCAAGCGCGTCTCCGAGGAGAAGCTGCTCGACGTCCTTTCCGCGCAGCTCGACATCCCGCAGGT
>CADBQJ010000051.1 GCA_902796785.1 Fibrobacter succinogenes | reverse complement strand
TACTGGCTGCGCACCTTCCCCTACGCCGTCGACGTCGAGCCCTACCAGGGCAGCCACAACGTGCTGACCTTCTGGAAGTCCTCCGACGAGCCCTTCTGCGACCAGCTCTACACCTGGCACGCCGCCTGCGCCTATGCGGGCCCGAAGGAGATCGAGCGCGACAACCGCTGCTTCGAGATTCCGGCGGGCGTCTCCTCCGTCGGCCAGGATCCGCTGGCGGGCGCCCCCTGGACGGAATACGACTGCTCGCCCTGCGCCTCGAAGCGGGACGGCGGCCCCTGGTACAACACCTGCACCTACTCCGCCGGCGAACGGGTCTACCACAACGGCTACTTCTGGACGGCCGCGCGCGACGTGGGGACCGACGGCGTCGGCGCGCAGCCCAGCTCGGCCAACGCCTACTACTGGACGCTGGTCGAGGACGGCTCCTCCTGCCTGCCGGCGAACTTCACGGCCGAGGAGTACCTCAAGTTCAACACGGACGTGGCGGCGGCCATCGGGAACAACCTGACCGCCCTGGCGCGGCACTATCTGTCCAACGGCCGCGTCGAGGGGCGCATCTACACCTCCGCCAACGCCGACCGCCACACCGGCATGCCGATCTGCCCCGCCGCGCTTCCCGCGGACTTCTCCGTCGACGGCTACAGGCGCTCCAACGCCGTGCGGCTGGCGGCCAACGGCGCCTACGACGACGAGGAGCTGCTGCGCTTCCACTACTCCTACTGGGGCGCCGCCGAAGGTCTTCCCTACGACGGCTCCGACGCGGTCGCGCCCCGCGCGGCGGCCGGGACCGCCGTCCTCGCCGCGGCCTCCCGCGGCGGACTCGCGCTGGGCGGCGTGAGCGGCGAGGTGGTCGCGGAGGCGGTCGGAATCGACGGGCGGACGGTCCGCTCCGCGCGCGCGTTCGCCGCGGACGGAACGGCCTCCCTCTCGTGGGAACCCCTGCGCCCCGGCCTCTGGATCCTCCGCGTGCGCCACGCCGGCGGGGTCGCGCTCTTCCGCCGGGCCCTGGTCGACTGACCGGCGGCACGCCGCGCGAAAAAAGAAGGCCCCGGGCGTCGCCCGGGGCCTTCCCGTTTCACATTGGCGTCATTCCACGGTGAGGATCTCGTAGCCGTCGCGGGTCACCAGGAGCGTGTGCTCCTCCTGCGCGGAGAGCTCGCCGTCCTCGGTGACGGCCGTCCAGCCGTCCGCGAGCGTCTTCACCTTCCAGGTGCCGGCGTTGATCATCGGCTCGACCGTGAAGATCATCCCGGGCTGCATGCGGGGAAGCCGCTCGTCGTTCCGGTAGTGGAGCACCAGCGGGTCCTCGTGGAACCCGCGCCCCACGCCGTGGCCGCAGTAGTCGCGCACGACGGAGTAGCCCATCTCGTCGCAGTAGTCCTCGATCGCCTCGCCGATGTCGGAGAAGCGGGCGCCGGGGCGGACCGCGCCGATGCCGCGCATCATCGCCTCGCGCGCGGCGCGGCAGATCCGCTCGGCCTTCTCGGAGACCTTGCCCACGCGGAACATGGCGGAGCAGTCGCCGTGGTAGCCGTCCAGCCGGCTGGTGACGTCGATGTTGACGACGTCGCCCTCGCGCAGGACGCGGCCGTCGGGAATGCCGTGGGTCACCACCTCGTTCACCGAGATGCAGACGGACTTGGGGAAGCCGGCGTAGTTCAGCGGCGCGGGATAGGCGCCGTTCTCGAACGTGAAGTCGTGGACGAACCGGTCGATCTCGTCCAGAGCGACGCCGGGCCTGACCATCTCGCCCGCGCGGCGCAGGGTCTCGGCCGCCAGGCGGCAGGCCTTGCGCATCCGCTCGATCTCGACGGGCGTCTTAATGCGAATCTTCACCTTCTTCCTCCAGCTTGAACTGCGAGAGCGACGCCATCCACTTCTTCATCAGCAGCAGGCCGAAGGCGTCGGCCCGCTCCTCGGCGATGAGCTGCCGGGCGATGTTGACGAAGCGCGCCATGCGCTTGGTCATGGCCGGCGAGAGCTTGCGCACCTCGCGCTCCAGGTCGGCCACGAGCAGCTCGCCCACCCGTTCGTCGGCCTCCTGCTGCGTGGGCGGCCGGAGCTTCTCGAAATGGAGGTCGAAGATGCGGCCGGTCTTCAGCAGCGCGATCTCCTCGACGGGAGTCACCACGCTGATCGCCTTGCCCTTGCGGCCCGCGCGGGCGGTGCGGCCGGAGCGGTGCACGTAGACCTCGGAGTCCTCGGGGTGGTCGTGCAGCAGCACGTGGGTGACGTGCGAGATGTCGATGCCGCGCGCGGCCACGTCGGTGGCGATGAGGATCGGCAGCTTGTGGGCGCGGAAGGCGTCGAGCGTCTTCTGGCGCATGTTCTGCTGCACGTCGCCGGTGAGGACGCCGACGGAGAAGCCGCGCGACTTGAGGTATTCGCCCAGGTACTCCACGTCGCGCTTCATGTTGCAGAAGATGATGCACGACTCGGGCTGCTCGATCTCGAGGACGCGGCGGATGGTGGAGTCCTTCTCCATCGGGTCGACCACCATGTAGCTGTGCGAGAGCGACTCGGTGGAGACGTGGTCGCTCGAGAGGCTGAGGAAGCCGCGGTCGCGCATCTGGAACTCGCGCGAGAGCGCCTTGACCGTCGCGGGGATCGTGGCGGAGAAGAGCGTGCAGCAGTACTGCTTGGGCAGGTAGGACTGCAGCTCCTTCATGTCGGGGTAGAAGCCCATCGAGAGCATCTCG
>CADBQJ010000050.1 GCA_902796785.1 Fibrobacter succinogenes | reverse complement strand
CGCGTGAACTGCGCGGAGAAGTCGATCGACGGCATGGCGTTGCCGTAGGCCTCGGAGATCTGCGCGTCGACCTTGGCGATCTGCTCCCTGTAGTCGCGGATGTCGGAGCTTTTCTCCTCGGCGATCCGCAGGCAGTCCTCGAGCGCGTATTCCGCGCCCCAGGAAAGCGCCGAGAAGCAGAGCGCCAGGAGCGCCGTCCTCGATTTTCTCATTGCGAAATAGGCCATTTCGGTGTTCTCCTATGCCTTTCCGGCCGCGGTCAGCCAGCCGCGGAAGGACCTGTAGAAGCGTTCGTCCTCGGCTTCGTCGCGCGAGACCAGGCCGAGCGTCGCGAAATGTTCCATGGCGACGGTCGTCTGCAGGAACAGCAGCGCCAGGCGCCGGGGCTCGACTTCGGCGAAGAGCCCTTCGCGCGCGCCGTCGGCGAAGAAGCGCGACATGACGTCCACGAATTCCGAGAGCCGCGCGCGGATCTCCGGGTCGAGCCGTTCGCCGACGTTCCTGCGCACGTGCAGGAAGCGGTCGATCTGGAGCATCAGCCCGCGGTCGCTTTCGATCTGCTTCCGGAAGAGCGAGCGCATCGCGTCCAGCCGTTCCAGGCGGCCGAGCGACCCGTCGTCCACGATTTCCCGGAGGGAGGCGGTCATGCCGCCGAGGCCGTGGATGATCAGTTCGGTGATCAGCGCGTCCTTGCTCTCGAAGTAGTTGTAGGCGCTGCCCTTGGCGTATCCGGCGCGCTGCGCGATCTCCTCCATCGAGACGTCCTCCAGCCCCTTTGCCGCGATCAGTTCCGCCGCGGCGGCGAAGAAGCGCGTCCGCGTCTGGCGACGGCGGAGTTCCTTCATTTCGATGCGCGCTTCGGCCATTCTGGAGAACGCTTTCGGAAGTCGTCGTTCCGGAATCTGACCGCCGGGTCGGAATTTTGACCTGATGTTCAAAATTCTGACCAGCCGGTCATGTTTTTACATCGGCCCTAAAATTAGCAAGCCCGATGCGCGCCGGACAGAGGGAAAACCGGATTTTTTTTACAAGGCGCGGAGCGGCGGAATTCAGGCGTGGTGGTAGCCGTGCCCCTTCTGAATGCAAAGGGCGCGGTAGAGCTGCTCGATCAACAGCACGCGGGCGTGGTCGTGCGAAAGCGTCATCGGCGAGAGCGAAAGCAGCCATTTGGCCTTTTTGCGGAATTCGGGATCCAGTCCGTAGGCCGACCCGACGACGAAGACCATTTTGCCGCCCCAGAGCTGCTCGCGCCTCTCCAGCTCCCGGGAGAAGTCGACGCTGGCGAGCCGCTCGCCCCGTTCGTCGAGGACCACGAGCGCGCCGTCCCACCCCACGCGGCGTTCGAATTCGGCGCGTTCCGCCTTCAGGCAGGCCTCCACGCTCCCCTGCTGGGCCGTCTTCAGCTCGACGACTTCCACCGGGCGCCAGACGCGGATCCGCTTGAGAAAGCGTTCCTCCTCCGCCCCGGCGAAGGGCGACGGCTTGCCGAAAAGGACCAGTTTCCAGGCCATCAGACCCCGCGGGAGAGCCGCGCGGCGAGGAAGTCCGAAAGGCCGAGGCGGCGCATCTTCTCCTGGACGGCGGCGACGTCGTATTCGGCCCGGACCACGCGGAAGGAGAGCTTTTCCGAGTCGAAGAGGACGGCGGCGGCGCGGGGGTCGTTGTCGCGGGGCTGCCCGACGCTGCCCGCGTTGACGATCAGCCGCTGCCCTTCGGAGAGGACCAGGGAGTCGCCCTCGGCGCGCCGGAAGACGCCGGCCGGTTCGCGCAGGGCGAACATCGGGCGGTGGGTGTGGGCCAGGAAGCAGACCCGTTCGGAGAAGTAGTCGAAGGCCTCCATCGCCTCCTCGAGGGAGGTGACGTAGCTCCAGTCGGCCGGGGCGCGCGGCGAGGAGTGGACGAAGAAGCAACCCTCCTCGCGCCGGTAGAAGGGCATGGCGCGGAGGTAGGCGCGCGACTCGTCGGAGAGGACCGAGCGGGTCCACTCCATGGCGCTGCGGGCGTGGCTGTTGATGTAGAGCGGCATGGACTGCCCCACCGCCATGGCGTCGTGGTTGCCCAGGAGGCACCAGTCGACGCTTCGCGAAGCCAGCTCCACGCATTCGTTGGGTTCGGGGCCGTAGCCCACCAGGTCGCCCAGGCAGACGACGCGGTCGGCACCTTCGGCGCGGACCAGGTCGAGGATCGCGCGGAAGGCCTCGAGGTTGGCGTGGACGTCGGAGACGACGGCGAGCTTCACGGGGCCTCCCCGGATCGGATGGCGTCGAAGAGGGCGCGCACGCCCGCTTCGAGGAGGACGAGGACGCGGTCGAACCCTTCCGGGCCGCCGCTGTAGGGGTCGGGGACGTCGCGCCCCGTCCAGTTCGCCATCGGGACCACCTTGGCGCGGGCGGTCGTCGGGCGAAGGTCGCGCAGGTCGGCGAGGTTCTCGGCGTCCATGGCGACGATGAGGTCGAATTCGTGGAAGTCGGCCCGTTCCACCTGCCGCCCGCGAAGGGGGCGGAGGTCCAGGCCGAAACCGGCCGCCGCGCGGATCATCCGGGGGTCGGGCGGATCGCCGACGTGCCAGTTCCCGATGCCGGCGGAATCGATTTTCCCCACTTCGGGATATTCCGGCGCCAGGCGCAGGGCGATCGCCTCCGCGGCCGGGGAGCGGCAGATGTTTCCCAGACAGACGAACAGGACGCTGACGGCCATTGCGCCCCAAAAATACTTTATTCGGGGGATTGCTAAATTTGGTCCGTCCATGCAAAGAGTCGAAAAAAACACCCGGGTCACCCTCAGCTACACCATCCGTTCCTGGAGCGGCGAGCTGCTGGAGGAGGCCCCCCACAACAACCCCATCGGCTACATCCACGGCTACGGGCAGATTCTGCCCAAGCTGGAGCGCGCCCTGGAGGGGGCCGAGCCGGGCGAGACGCGCGTGGTCAAGCTCCGCGCCGAGGACGCCTACGGGAACTGGTACGAAGACTACCTCCGCAACGTCCCCAAGAGCGCCCTGGCGCACATCCCCGACCTGGAGGTCGGCGTCGAGGTGGAGCTGCGGAACGGCCGCTGGGAGGAGGTCTCCGACGACTCCCCCGCCGGCTCGCTGAGCTACGATCCCCCGCCCCAGTTCACCGAAGAGGAGCTGCTCGAGGGGGTGGACGAGGAGCGCGAGGACGAGCCGACCGTCTTCGAGGTGACCGAGATCCTCGAGGAGACGGTCCTGCTCGACGGCAACCACTACCTGGCCGGCCAGGACCTGGTCTTCGAAATGCGCGTCCTGAAGGCGGAGCCCGCCTCCATCGACGAAATCGAACGCAGCGAATGGGACAGCGACCAACAAGACGATTCGGAGGACTATTTCTGATGGCGGATCTCGCATCTCTCAAGCGCATCGCCGGCCGTCGGGCCGCGGAACTGGCCGAAAGCGGCATGACCCTCGGCCTCGGGACCGGGTCGACCGCCTATTTCGCCATCGAACGGATCGCGGAAAGGCTGAAGGAGGAGAAGGACTTCACCGTCCGCGCGGTCAGCACCTCCTTCTCCACCACCCTCCTCTGCCACCAGATGGGGATTCCGCTCCTGAGCGTGGGCTCGGTGGACCGGCTGGACCTGGCCATCGACGGCGCGGACGAGATCGACCCGGCGCGCAACCTCGTCAAGGGGCGCGGCGCGGCGCAGCTGATCGAGAAGATCGTCGCGCGGATGGCCGACCGCTTCGTGGTGGTGGCCGACGAGACCAAGAAGGTCGACGTGCTCGGCGCCTCGATGCCCGTCCCGATCGAAGTGCACCCCAACGCCCTTTCGAGCCTGATGCGCCAGGTGAAGGAGCTGACGGGCGCGGAACGGGTCGAGGTCCGCATGGCGGGCAAGTCCAAGGACGGCCCGGTCATCTCCGACAGCGGCAACATGATCGTCGACGCCTGGATCTCCGACATCCGGAAGCCCGCCGAAATGGCCGCCCTCCTCGACAGCCTCCCCGGCTGCATCGGCCACGGGATCTTCGCCGGCTACTGCAGCCGCGTCTTCCTCGCCACGGAACGGGGGCTGGTGGAATTCTGACCGGGTCGGGGACCGCTCCCCCGCTCCCGCGCGATTCAAGCGCGAACAAGGGAAAAAGGAAAAACGGGCTCCGCGGAGCCCGTTTTCCGTTGTCGTTCCCGC
Organism: Fibrobacter succinogenes; assembly: GCA_902796785.1. Lineage (GTDB taxonomy): Bacteria > Fibrobacterota > Fibrobacteria > Fibrobacterales > CADBQJ01 > CADBQJ01. Next base: position 1,468 of record CADBQJ010000050.1, on the reverse strand, counting down.
GTCCTAGAAGGCGAGGTTGAAGCTCACCGCGGGGATGTTCAGCACGACCAGCTCGTCGCCCGACTCGGTTTCGCCCGTGAGGCGGGTGTACGAGAGGGTGATCGTGCCCGCGTCGGAGATGCGGGTGCGGACGCCGACAGAGAGGTTGTTCTGGACCAGGTCGACGCTCGCGCCGGCGTAGCGGCCGTCGTTCTTCAGGCACTGCCAGCCGAAGAGGAGCGAGTGGTTGCGGAAGAAGCCCACGGTCAGGCCGGCGCTGAAGAGGTCGACGTTGAAGTCGGTCACGTCGCCCAGCTCGATGTCGTTGTGGACCCAGCCGCCGTTCAGGTCGACGCCGTCCTCGTAGCCGAGCAGCGCGCCCAGGCGGACCGTCGCGCCCACGCCGAAGCGGCCGTAGGAGGTCTTGCCGAGGGCGCTCTTCTTCTCGAGGTCCTCGAGGGAGGAGAAGAGGACCGAGCCTTCCACCGCGTTGTCGAGCGCGGCGAGGTGGAGGGCGAGGTCGAAGCCGGTGCGGTTGGGGGTGGCGTAGCCGTTGGGGAGGATCCCCTCGAAGGAGAGCGAATTGACTTCGCTTCCGCCTTCGTAGTAGCGTTCCATCGCGCTGGAGATGTCGTCCACGTAGGCGTTCTTGATGAAGGCCTGGCGCAGGTAGTTGTTGGTGCCGTTGTAGAGGTAGGCTTCCAGCGGGTTGTTCACTTCCTGCGAGTTGCGCAGCGTGATGGGGTCGATCACGTAGACGCTGTTGTAGAGGGCGTCCAGGTCGAGCAGCACGGGGTTGGCGAAGCTCGCGGAGACGTTGCGGGGCTCGTAGGCGGTGGACTGGGCCATGTCGGCCACGTAGTCCTTGTCGACGCGCATCCACTTGGCGTCGAGCAGGGCGGCGAAGGGCTTCGACTTGTAGCCGACGTTCGCGTTGACCAGCGCGGCGAACTGGCGGTTGTACTCGTCGTAGTCGTCGAATTCCATCGTGAACTTGTCGCCCACCTGCGCGGGGACGATCGTCGTCGTGTTGGGGAGGCCCCAGACCGCGAAGGAGTCGACGACCGTGGCGCCGGCGGTGGTCTGCACCGTCATCGTGTCGTGGATCGGCGCCGAGACGGGCACGTAGGTGTCGCCCGAGAGGCTCCAGAAGGAGAGGGCGAAGTCGGCGCTGACGTTGGCGACGAGCGAGGAGTTCTTGATCAGCTTCGCGGCGTCGAACCCGAGCGATCCCTCGAGCACGTAGTTGTGCTCGTAGAAACGGCCCCAGACGGAATCGCCGTCGACAACAAGGGCGTCGCCGTAGGCCTGGAGGAGCTTTTCGATGATCGGGTGGTTGGCCTGGATGTAGTTGTAGGCGCGGGAACTGCGGATGCGGTCGTAGGTGGTCGAGGCGGAGAGGCCGACCGTGACGGCGTCCATCAGCGTGCCGCGCACGCCGAACAGGCCGGCGTACTTTTCGACGTCGGAGTTGTAGTACTGCACGATG
>CADBQJ010000049.1 GCA_902796785.1 Fibrobacter succinogenes | reverse complement strand
AGGCAGATCCCCGCCGTCTACGCCGTGGCGCTCAGACTGACGGACGGGAAATGACCGAACTCCACCTCACCTGCCCGCATTGCGGCGCGCAGATCGAGCTGCAGCTGGAGGAGAACCCGATCGCGGTGCTCTTCCGCTGCCAGAAGTGCGGCGCGGGGCTCCTGCACGCCATGGGCCAGACGGTCGAGATGGACGGGATGGAGTTCCCCGACTTCTGCGCCAAGAAGATGCAGCGCACGCGGGCCAAGGCGCGCATCCGCCCGCCGCGGGCCAACTCCGGCCACTCCGACAAGCCGCCGATCAACGCCGACGACATCATCGACCTGCATCTGCTGCTCGAGCAGACGCAGGACTTCGACGACTTCCTCGCGAAGCTATGAACGCGGCCTGGCCGCGCCCTTTCCGGCGGAACCGGAGTAGATTCCGTTCCCCAGTTTGATCTTCCCGGCGACCTTGCGCCGCAGCGACTCCGGCCCGAGCACGACGACTTCGGGGACGTGGCCGGCCAGCCACGAGACGAACTCGTTCGTGGGAGCGAGCCGCCCGATCTTCAGGACGGCCTTGCCGTCCTTCCCCTCCGACAGCGTCGCCCGGCCCGACTTGACCAGCGCCCAGTCGCGGACGTAGGCGGCCATGTAGCCGTTCAGCTCGAGCTCGATTCCCTCGGCCCGTTCGCCCTCCTCGTCGCCGAAGGCGTGGTCCTGCCCCCAGTATTCGTCGAAATAGCGGTCCGCGCGCTTGCGCATCCGCTCGAGCGCCTTCGGGCCGCCCGGGAACTCCGCTTCGACGGCGCCCTTGATCATCCTGATGCGGGAGACGCGGCAGTACCACAGTTTCGGTTCCCCGTTCTCGTCCAGCTCCTCCGTGTTGGCGCAGATCAGGTAGAGACAGCCGATGCGCTGCACCATCCGCAGCGGGAACATTTCGTGTTCCTTCTTGTAGACGAAGCGCATCTTCGCGTTCGCGTCGATCATCGAGCCGATCTTGTCGATCTTCGCGTTCAGCGCGGTCAGGTCCTCGGCCTGCGGCCCGCCGTCGATCCTGTAGTTGCGGCTGAGCTGGAGCGCCTTGTTCTCCTGCGTCTGCCGTTCCTGCCCGCGCGCCCCCTCGTAGCGGCGGACGAGGGCGTCGATCGCGGAGGCGGCGACGGGGCTCTCGGCCAGCAGCGACTGGATCTGCTTCAGCTCGCCGAAGATGCCGTTCGGCGCGCCGGAGTCGTTCAGGCGGAAGGTCGCCATGTGGTTCTTGCCGCCCGGGGTCTCCTCGAACTGCGGGCACTTGCCCTTCGCCTTGAGGGCGCGCACGACGGTCAGCCGGCGCTGGACGGTCCGGCGGTCCACGTTCATCTCCGCGGCCAGCTGGTCGATGGTCTTCGCGGCGGGCCCGAGGCGCTTGAGGAACTCGGCGACGGCGGCGTCTGTCTGCGGCGTTCTCGACATGGCGGTCTCCTTTTCTCCGCCGCACGGAAGCGGGCCGGCTATTCGGCCAGCTGGATGTACGACGGTCCGAGCGTGCGTTCGATCCTGAGGTTGTCGACGACCTCGCCGTTGCGGATCGCCTGGAGCGCGGCGGCTTCGGCGGATTCGCGCTGGAGGTTCGAAAGCGCGCTTCCCTCAAGATAGACAACATTGCCCACCACGCGCACGCTTATCTTCGCGCCGCGCAGGGCGGGGTCGTTCCGCAGGGCCGCGATGACCGTCATGCCGGCCTGCTCGTCGGAGCGGAAGGCGCCCGGGCGGGAGATCTGCATCCGCACCGAGGCCACGCCGGCGATTTCGGAGACGCGGGAGTAGAGCGCCTCGGGGACGCCGGGGCGCATGGCCCGGCCGTAGATCTCCACGTGGCCGCGGCGCACGGAGATCCGGGCCTCGGAGACCGTCGTCCCCACGCAGCGCTGGACGTCGTCGAGGATCTCGGCGTCGGCGCGCAGCACCTCGGGGACCACCGCCAGCTTGGGGACCACCACCAGCACGCCGGGAATCCGCTCGACGCGCGCCACGGCGCGGTCGCGGAGCGGCAGCGAGGGCAGCTGCCCGCGCAGGTAGACCACGCCGTGCGAGGCCAGCACGCCGAGCGCGTTGACCGCGTCGGACTCCATCTTGCGGAGCTCGTCGCAGACCTTGGGGAGAAGCGCGGTGTCCTCCAGCACGCGGCCCGAGTTCTCGGCCGACTTCAGCAGCAGGTAGGTGTCGTTCTCCAGCAGGATGATCGCCTGGTCCTTGCGGCCGTGGATGATGCCCACCATCCGCCCGGCCACCTCGTACTGGGTGTGGTAGATCCAGTCGCCGATCTTCAGGCAGTGGGTGAACTGCGGGACGAGCAGGTAGACGCGCGAGGTCTCCTCGTGGACCTCCTGCACGAAGGGAATCTCGATCTCGCGGCGGATGTTCTGGTCGAACTCCAGCGTGATCTTCTCCACGGTCCCGCTGCGGCTGCGCGCGTAGACGCGGCCCAGGCGGTCGCTCCCCTTCACGTAGAGCAGGTCGCGCACCACGATGCGCGAGCGGCCGGGGATCTTGCAGCCGTAGCGGCGGATCTCGTCGGGGAAGAAGGCGCGGAAGTCGTCGGCGAAGAGGACGAGCGTGGTGCCGCAGCCGCAGCAGCGCGACATCAGGCGGTGGTCGGGGGCCACGGGGCGCGAAAGGTCGAGGTCGGTGCGCGAGAGGATCTCGTGCGGCTTGATCTCGCGGCACTTGTGGCAGTAGAGCGACTCCCTGCGGACGTGGAAAGAGAAATCCTCCAGCATCGCCGAAGCCCTCCCCTATCGCGCCGACAGCGCCCCTTGGGCCGCGCGGATCCGGCGGACCGTCTCCTCGACGCCGAGGATCGCGACGATCTCGGCCACGTCGGGGCCGACGAGCGCGCCGCAGAGCGCCAGGCGCATCGGCATCATCACCTGTCCGGGGCCGACGCCGTTCTTTTCGCAGAGCTCGTGGAGCATGGTCCCGAGGGCCTGCGCCTCGACGGGGCCGGTCCAGGACTCGAGCGCGGAGACGGCGAGGTCCATGTTGGCGTCCACGCCCTCCTTCCAGGCGCGCTTGACGCCCTTGGGATCGTATTCCGAGGGGGCGCGGAAGAAGAAGGCGCACTGCGCGGCGAAATCGCCCAGCAGGCGGACGCGCGGGCGCGTCAGCTCCACGATCCGGAGCAGCGCCTCTTCCGAAACGATCCCGCAGTCGAGACCGGCGGACGCGAGGCTTTCGCGGAAGAAGGGAAGCAGCTCGGCGAGGGGCTTGCGCTGGATCGTCTGCTCGTTGAACCACTCCAGCTTGGTCTCGTCGAAGGCCGCGCTCTTGGGCGAGATGCGCTCGAGCGAGAAGGCCGAGACCATCTCCTCCTTCGTCATCAGCTCGCGGTCGTCGCCCGGGCCCCAGCCCAGCAGCGCGAGGAAGTTGAAGAGCGCCTCGGGCAGGTAGCCCTTGTCGCGGAAGTCGCCCACGGAGGCCGCCCCCTTGCGCTTGGAGAGCTTGCCGCCGGAGGGCGACAGGATCACCGGGAGGTGGACGAAGACCGGCGGCTCCCAGCCGAAGGCGCGGTAGAGCAGCAGGTGGCGGCTGGTGGAGGGAATCCACTCGTCGCCGCGCAGGATGTGGGTGATCTCCATGTCGTGGTCGTCGACCACGTTCGCCATGTGGTAGGTGGGGAACCCGTCGCGCTTGAGGAGGACCATGTCGTCGAGAAGCGCGTTGGGGGTGGAGATGTCCCCGCGGAGGAAGTCGTGGAAGACGGTGTCGCCCTCCTCGGGCACCTTCAGGCGGACCACGTAGGGCTCGCCCGCCTCGGCGCGGCGGCGGGACTCCTCGGGGTCGAGGTTCCGGCAGCGGCGGTCGTAGCCGGTGGGCTTTCCGGCGGCGGTCTGCTCGGCGCGGAGCTCCTCGAGCCGTTCGGCGGAGCAGAAGCAACGGTAGGCCGCCCCCTTCTCGATCAGCTCCTCGGCCGCCTTCTTGTAGAGCGGGAGGCGTTCGGACTGGGTGTAGGGGCCGTGCGGGCCGCCGACGCCCTCGCCCTCGTCCCATTGCAGGCCGAGCCACTTGAGGTCGCGGATCAGGTCGTGGAGCGCCTCGGGGCTGTAGCGGGTGCGGTCGGTGTCTTCGATGCGGAGGAGGAAGACGCCCCCCCGCGCACGCGCGAAAAGCCAGTTGAACAACGCCGTTCTCGCGCCGCCGACGTGCAGATACCCCGTCGGGCTGGGCGCGAAGCGGACTCGGACCGGTTTGGTCATGGGCGCGCCCTCACGGAAAAGTGAAGCGGGGAGAGAGGGATTCGAACCCTCGGTACGGGGTAAACCGTACGACGATTTAGCAAACCGTTCCCTTCGGCCACTCGGGCATCTCCCCGAAAGGACAGCCCAATGTTAGTTATTTTGTCGGTATCCGTCCAATCCCCGCGGGGTTTTTCGCCTTGAACGACCTTCTTCTGACCATGGAACGCTCCGACCGGGAATCCAAAAAGGGCGGACGGAAGGGGCGCGCCTCCGGCTCCCGGGGGAAGCGGAAGGGGAAAAAGGGGCGCCCGGTCCTCGGGTTCGCCCTCTGGACGCTGGCCTTCGCCGCGGTCGCCGCGGCCGCGCTCTGGCTCTGGCTCTTCCAGGTGGTGGCCAAGCAGGACCCCGAGGGCAAGTTCGACCGCGCCTCCATCGTCGCCTCGCTCAGCTCCGAAAGCGCGGTATACGCCTCCGACGGGACCACGCTCCTGGGCGCCTTCTTCGACGCCACGCACCGGCGCTACGTCCGCCACGAGGAGATGCCGCCCGAGCTGCTCGAGGCGATCATCGCCGCCGAGGACGGCCGGTTCCTGAAGCACGGCGGCGTGGACCCGCTCGGGATCGCCCGCGCCATGTTCGCCAACCTCCGCGCGCGGCGCCTGGTGGCCGGCGGCAGCACGCTCACCCAGCAGACCGCGAAGAACCTCTTCGGGCGCGAGGGGCGCACCCTCTCCGCCAAGCGGCGCGAGCTGGTGGACGCGCTGCGGCTGGAGCACTTCTTCAGCAAGGAGGAGATCCTCGAGTTCTACCTCAACCAGTTCCACGTGGCGGGCAACGGCCGCGGCGTGGGGATCGCGGCGGAGCACTACTTCGACCGCCCGCTGAACGAGCTCAACCTGCGCGAGCTGGCCTTCGTCGCCGGGTCGGTGAAGGGGCCGGGCCTCTACGACCCGCACGTGCAGAGGAACGACTCGCTGCGCAGGGCGGCGATCCGGCGCGCGGAGCTCCGCAGCGCCTACGTGCTGCGCCGGATGCGCGAGATCGGGTCGCTGGACGAGGCCGGGGAGAAGGCCGCGCTCCGGCTGCCGCTGCGCTTCAAGGAGGGGCGGTTCCGCACGAAGTCCGACCGCCTGCTCGACCTGGTGGCGGAGCGGATGGACAGCCCCTGGATGCAGGAGGAGCTGCTGCGCCACGACGTCGGCGACTGGCGCAAGGAGGGGCTCGTCATCGTCACCACGATCGACGCCGAGCTGCAGAACGACATGATGAAGGCCCTCTCCGACTCCCTCGAGGGGATGGAGAAGTGGCTGGGCTGGGACGGCTCCGGAGACAAGCGGCTCGAAGGCGGGCTGGAGGTGCTGCGGAACGGCGAGGTGCTCGCCTCCGTGGGCGGCCGCTCGCCCGAGGGGTTCGACCGCGTCTGGGAGGCGAAGCGGCTCTTCGGCTCGGTCTGGAAGCCGCTGCTGATCGCGCACGCGCTCGAGCTGGGCTGGGACGAGGAGAGCCTCGTCGAGAACTGGAACAACCTGGTCGAGAACGGCGACGGCTTCTACTGGCCCCGGCCCGACCACGCGGCCCGCGGCGAGCGGACGACGCTGCGGTGGACCGCCGTGCGGAGCGAGAACATCGCCTCGGTCCGGCTGCTGGAGCGGCTGCTCGACCGGCTGGGGACGGCGCAGCAGGTCGCGCTGGCCGACCTCTTCGGGCTGACGCGGCGCACCTTCGAGAGCGACCGCGACTACCGCCGGCGGCTCGACTCGCTCGGGATCGTCCTCAACTCGGCGGCCAACGAGGCGATGCGCTTCGGGAAGGCGAAGCGCGCCATGGTCCGCGTCCTCCTCGGCGAGGGGCGCGACGAGGCCGCGCGCCAGCTGGAGAACCTCCCGCTGGGCGGCCCCCACTTCGAGAAGGAGATCGCCCGGCTGAAGCGGCAGAAGGGGACGAAGGAGCAGCTGAAGCTGCTGCGCGGCACCTTCCGCGACATGCGGACGAAGGTCGTCGACCTGGAGAACGGGAACGAGCGCACCGGGCTCCTCCGGCGGCCCGACGGCGTCGCGGTCGCGCTCTTCCGCGACGACCCCGAATACAGGGCCGCGCTCGACTCCGGCGCGCAGCCCCTCCTCTGGCCCGAGCTGCCCGCGCCCGAGCGCGAGACCGTGCTGCTATGGGGGAACCTGAATGTCTCCGACGAGCGGGCGCTGCTCTTCGAGATGGGCTCCCCGCTGGGCGAGGGCGAGATGACCGAGACGGAGAACCTGCTGGCGCTCCCCGCCTTCCGCAACCTGCTCTCGCGCCGTTCCTTCGTCGACTTCGCGCACCGCGCGGGCATCGCGCGCAAGCTGCCCGAGGTGGCCTCGCTCCCCCTGGGCACGGGCGAGATCTCGCTGGCCGAGCTGGCGCGCGCCTACCAGACGGTCCTCACGGGGAAGCGCTGGTCGACGCTCAACCCCGACTACCCCGAGATGCTGGTCCGCGAGGTGCGCGGCCGCACCGGGCGTCTCCTCTTCCGCGACTCGCTCGTCTCTCGCGCCGAGCTGAACTCCGAGACCGTCGGCCGCATGCGCTCGATCCTGCAGGACGTGGTGCGCGCGGGCACGGGCCGCCGCGCGGACCGGCAGCTCAAGGTGACCGACGCCGCCGGCAACCGCCTCTCGCTCCCGCTCGCGGGGAAGACGGGCACCACGAACAACTCCCGCACGGTCAGCTTCGCCGGCGGCGTGGCCGGTCCGCGCGCGGACGGCGCCTTCGCCTACGAGGAGGGCTGGATCGTGGCCGCCTGGGCCGGCGCGGACAAGAACCTCGAGCTGCGCGGGAAGAAGGGCTCGCTCTCGGGCGCCTCGGGCGCGCTGCCGCTCTGGATCGGCGCCGTCCAGCTCCTGGCGCGCGACTACGCCCTGGGCGCGAAGGTGGACCCGAACGACCTGGAGCAGCAGCTCTCCGGGCGCGTGCACGTGGAGCTGGGGATCCCCGTCCACGTGGAGAACCGCGACCCGCTGACCGGGGCGCGGTCGCGCGCGGAGAACGCCGTGCCCGCCGAGCGCTACGGCGAGGAGCCGGAGCCCGAGCCCGAGGTCCCCGTGGACACCGACCCGCGCACCGGCGAGGTCGTCGGCGACGCGGGGATGGCCGAGCCCGAGCGCGCCCCCGCGATGGATCTTCCCGCGCCCGCGGCCCCCGCCGCGGCTCCCGCGGACGCCCCCGTGGACCGCGACCCCCGCTCCGGCGAGGTCGTCGGCGACCGGGGGATGCGCGAACCCGAACCGAAGCCCGCCGCCCGCGGGACGGAGCTGCCCGAATGGTGAACCCCCTCCGCGCCGCGCTTCTCGTCTCCCTCGCCGCCCTCCTCCCGGCCGCGGCGCTGAGCGGCTGCGCGGGCTCGTTGCGCCCCTCGCTCGTCGAACCCGACTCGAGCCTCTCGCGGGAACTCGGGCCCGTCGACACCGCGGGAGTCCCCGACGAGGAGCTCCTCCCCGCCGCCGGAACCGCGGAGCCCGCCGCGCCCGCGGCCGCCGACTCCGCCGGCGCGCGGACGCTCCTGCCGGAATGGGGCTCCCCCTCCGACTCCGCGCTCCCGCCCGAGGCGCTCCCCGACTCCGCCGCGGGCGAAGCCGCCGGGGCCGCGCGCGACACGCTCTCCCCCGAGGAGATCGAGTCGGTCCTGAACGAGGCGGCCAACGCCTTCCGCCGCGGCGTGCGCTCCGCCGAGATCCTCGGCCTGCTCGAGCCGGTCGACGGACTCGACCTCCCCGACTCCCTCCGCGCGCGGCTCGCCTGGGTCCGTTCCAAGGTCGCCGAACGCGACGAGGAGTGGCTCTCCGCCCGCCTCGCGCTCGTCGACTCCGCCCTGCACGGCGCGCGCCTGGACGAGGGCCGGCGGATCGCCGACGAAATCGGGCGCGAGGCGCCGCACCTCCTGCCCGACCCGCGCCTCCAGGCGCGTCTCACCTCGCTGGAGCGCCTCGAGGCCGAACTCGCCGAAGGGGCCCTCACGGCCGAAGAGTCCGAGGCGCTCCTGCGCGAAGCGGAAAGCGCCTCCGCGCGGGGAGACCACCGCGGCGCCGTCGTCGCCTCGCGTCGGGCGCTCCGCGCGCCCGACGACGCCCGTCGGGAACGCGCGCTCGCGCTTCTCGGCTCCTCCGGCGCCGCCCTCTGCGCCTCCGCCCGGTCGGCCGCCTCCGCGCGCCTCTCCGTCTATCAAAAAACGCAAGACCGCGCCGCGCTCGACGAGGCCCGCGCCCTGCTGCGCGAGTGCCTGGAGCTCTATCCCGAAACGGCGGAAAAGAGCAAAATCGAACGCAATCTCCGGGCTTTGGAAAAACTCTGAAAATCCGCCCGGGAGGTCTTAGCCCGGACGGCCCGAATTGCTACTTTTGCGCCAATTTGAGAGTCCGCGAGGCCCGTTTCCGGCCGTCCCCCTCGAAGAGACAATTCCACGCCCGGCGCGCACGCCGCAAGGAGACCTGATGCCCAAACGCGAAGACGTCCACACGGTTCTGATCATCGGCAGCGGTCCCATCGT
>CADBQJ010000048.1 GCA_902796785.1 Fibrobacter succinogenes | reverse complement strand
TCCATCCGCTCCGCGAGGCGCATCCAGCGCTGCGCGGCGTTTTCCAGCAGCCAGTAGTGCTTGAGGTAGGCGCCCACGAGCGCGAACGTCAGCAGGAAGAGCGCCGTGACGGGAATCGTGGAGTGGTCGATCCAGACGGCGAAGACGACGAAGGCGGAGACGATCGTCCCGAAGGTGACGATCAGGTGGACGAGCCGCTCGTGCCTCAGGTCCTCCAGCCGCGCGAGATGGACCGCGCGCCACTCCTCCCACGGCGCGCCCTCGGCGATCCGGGCGTCGACCCACTTTTCGTGGCGGACGACGAAGCCCTTCATGCCCGAGGGAAGATCGGGATCCTTCACGCCGCCTCCTCAGCCCGCTTCCGCGAGCGCCCGGTCGATCTCGGCCATTTCGGCGGCGCTCAGCGGCGCGCACTTCAGCGACGAGAGGTTCTGGTCGAGCTGGTCGAGCGAGCGGGCGCCGACCAGGATGGAGCTCACCCACTTGTGGGTCCGGATCCAGTTGAGCGAGAAGCGGGCCAGCGTCTCGCCCCGGCGGTCGGCGATCGCCTTGATCGCGCGCACGCGGCGGCGGTCGTCGTCGGTCACCCACTCCTTCCTGAGGAAGCCTTCGGGACGGGCGCAGCGCGACCCCTCCGGAATGCCGTCGAGGTACTTGCCGGTGAGGATCCCCTGCGCGAGCGGCGAGAAGACGGTGCAGCCCACCCCCTCGCGCTCCAGCACGGGCGCAAGGTCTCCCTTGACGCGCCGGTTGAGCAGGTTGAACGGCACCTGGTTCACCAGGAGCGGCACGCCCAGGTCGCGCATGATCTTCGCGGCGCGGGCGGTCTGCGCCCCGTCGTACGAGGAAATGCCGGCGTAGAGCGCCTTGCCCCGCTTCACGGCGTCGGCCAGCGCGCCGAGCGACTCCTCCATCGGCGTGTCGGGGTCGGGGCGGTGGTGGTAGAAGACGTCGACGTACTCCAGCCCCATCCGCCTGAGCGACTGGTCGAGGCTGGCCAGCAGGTACTTGCGCGAGCCCAGGTCGCCGTAGGGGCCGGGCCACATGTCCCAGCCGGCCTTGGTGGAGATGAACAGCTCGTCGCGGTGGGCGCGCAGGTCGGTCTTCAGCACGCGGCCGAAGGTCTCCTCGGCGGAGCCGTAGGGCGGGCCGTAGTTGTTGGCCAGGTCGAAGTGGCAGATGCCCCGGTCGAAGGCCCCGAGAATGATCTCGCGGGCGGTTTCGGGATCGTCCACCCCGCCGAAGTTGTGCCAGAGGCCCAGGCTGATTTCGGGGAGAAGGTCCCCGCTCCGGCCGCAGCGGCGGAGCGGGACGTGGTCGTAGCGGTCGGGTGCGGGAACGTAAGGTGCCATAGGCCTAATCTACCCTCTGTCCGCGTTTCGCGCGCGGCGGGAGGCGAAAAAAGCAACTTTCGGCCAATTTTCTAGATTTGACGGGCGCTCGGCGGCGTGCCCGCGGGCGCCCAGGAGAGCCATATGAGCGGCAACGGCATGCGTCTGGACGCCATCGAACGGATTTCCCAGGGCCGGGACGTCCGTCTTCCCCCCGCGAAACCCGTCTCCGAGATCTTCGGAAGCCACGTCTTCACCCTGCAGAAGATGAAGGCGCAGCTGCCGAAGGAGAGCTACGACTCCCTGAAGAACACCATCGAGACCGGCGCGCAGCTCGACCCGAACGTGGCCGCCGTCGTTGCCGACGCCATGAAGAACTGGGCCATCTCGATGGGCGCGACCCACTACGCCCACGTCTTCTATCCGCTCACCGGCGCCACCGCCGAAAAGCACGACTCCTTCTACAACCCCGACCGGAAGAACGGCGGCGTGATCGCCAAGTTCTCCGGGCGCGAGCTCACCCAGAGCGAGCCCGACGCCTCCAGCTTCCCCAACGGCGGCCTGCGCTCCACCTTCGAGGCGCGCGGCTACACCGCGTGGGACTGCTCCAGCCCCGCCTACATCAAGGAGACCGCCAACGGCAGCACGCTCTGCATCCCCACGGCGTTCGTCTCGTGGACCGGCGAGGCCCTCGACAAGAAGACCCCGGTGATGCGCTCCACCGCGGCGCTCGACCGCGCCGCCCGGCGCGTGCTGAAGCTCTTCGGCCACAAGTCGATCGCCCCCATCACCAGCTCCTGCGGCGCCGAGCAGGAGTACTTCCTGGTCGACCGCGGCTTCTACCTCGCGCGCCCCGACCTCGTGCTCGCCGGGCGCACGCTCTTCGGCGCGATGCCCGCGAAGGGGCAGCAGTTCGACGACCACTACTTCGGCGCCATCCCGCGCCGCGTGCAGGTCTACATGCAGGAGGTGGAGCAGGAGCTCTTCAAGCTCGGCGTCCCCGTCAAGACCCGCCACAACGAAGTGGCCCCGGGCCAGTTCGAGATCGCGCCGATCTTCGAGACCTCCAACGTCGCCACCGACCACCAGCAGCTGGTGATGATCACCCTGAAGGAGGTGGCGCGAAAGCACGGGTTCGCCTGCCTGCTGCACGAAAAGCCCTTCGACGGCGTCAACGGCTCGGGCAAGCACGTCAACTGGTCGCTCGGCAACTCCACGCAGGGCAACCTCTTCGACCCGGGCGACACGCCGCACGCCAACGCGCAGTTCCTCGTCTTCTGCGCGGCGGTCATCCGCGGCGTGCACCTCTACGGCAAGGTGCTCCGCGCCATGGTGGCCACCGCCGGCAACGACCACCGCCTCGGCGCCAACGAGGCCCCGCCGGCGATCATGTCGGTCTTTCTCGGCGACCAGCTCTCCGACGTCTTCGACCAGATCCGCAAGGGCGGCGCCACCGGTTCGAAGAAGGCGGGCATGCTCGACATCGGAGTGGACTCGCTGCCCGTGCTGCCGCGCGACGCCGGCGACCGCAACCGCACCAGCCCCTTCGCCTTCACGGGCAACCGCTTCGAGTTCCGCGCCGTGGGCTCCGCGCAGTCGGTGGCCAGCCCCATCACCGCGCTCAACACCATCATGGCCGACTCGCTCGACTTCGTCGCCGACCGCCTGGAAGAGGAGATGAATGGCGGCAAGAAGCTCAACGCGGCCATCCAGACCGTCATCCAGGAGATCCTCCGCAAGCACAGCGCGGCCATCTTCAACGGCGACGGCTACTCGCGGGCCTGGGTCGAGGAGGCCGCCCGGCGGAAGCTCCCCAACCTGCGCACCTGCGCCGAGGCGCTGCCGGTCCTGCGCGACAAGGACGTCGCCGAGCTCTACTCGCACCTGCGCGTGCTGACGAAGACCGAGCTGGAAAGCCGCTTCGAGATCTACGCCGAGCAGTACGTGAAGAGCGTCGACGTGGAGGCCAAGCTCTGCGTGCAGATGTTCAAGACGCAGATCTACCCCGCCGCCGTGCGCTGGACGGGCGAGCTCGCGGAGAACATCGCGTGCGCCGGACGCGCCGGGGCCAAACTCGACAAGAGCGTCGTGACGACCCTCGCCCGGCTGACGGAAAAGGCGCGCAAGCTGGTCGCGAAGATCGAGAAGTCGCTCGCCTCCGCCAAGGACGAACCGCTCGAGAAGGCGATGGCCGAACGCGGCCGCCTGCTCGCCGCGATGGGCGAGCTCCGCGAGACGGTCGACCTCGTCGAACGCGAAATGCCCGACGACATGTGGCCGCTGCCCACGTACCAGGAGATGCTGTTTCTGAAGTAGGGATTAGGGATTAGGGATCAGGGATTAGTGCGGACAATCGCCTGCGGCAACGAACAAAAAGGGCTCCTTTCCGGAGCCCTTTCTTTTGTCAGGCGCAAAGCGCGATACTACGCACTGAGACCTGAGACCTAGGACCTGACCACTAGTTTCCGCAATTTCCGCTCTGGGGATGGAAGCCGCAGGCGGTTCCCTTCAGCTCGGCGATGGAGTTCCAGATCGCGTCGGAGGTCCAGTTGGACTGGTCGCCCATGCCGGGGAAGTCCCAGATGGCGATGCCGGTGCCGACGGCCTTCGCCTCGGCCACGTGGTTGATCGGGAGCGAGCCCTGCCCGCCCGAACCCCAGCTGGCGTAGGACGGCATGCCGAGCAGCAGCGTGCCGGCGGGGTGGCCCTGCTGCACGGCGTATCCGTGCTGCGTGCTGTACTTGAAGATGTTGGAGACGTTGCAGAGCGCGGTCGTGTTGCCTTCGTAGAGGTCTTCGTAGCCCATGCTGTGGATGTTGTCCACGACTCCCACCCAGTCGGCCCACCAGCTCATGTTGGGGGCGTTGTAGCAGGTGGAGTGGAAGGTGTCGATCGTCAGAAGCTTTTTCTTCGCATGCAGCTTCGAGGCGAGCTTCTGGACGAAGGTCTTGTAGGCCGATTTGTCTTCGGCGTGGGTTCCGTCGTTTCCTTCCAGGTCGAGGTCCACGCCGTCGAGGCCGAGCCGTTCCACCTCGGCGACGAGCGCGTTCGCGAAGGTTTCGCCGTTGTTCGCCTTGAACGCCGCGCTCGCCAGCGACCAGTTCCAGCCGCCCTGCATGTTGTAGACGCAGAGGAAGACGGCGATGCCCTTGCCGTGCGCCCAGGAGGCGAAGTGGCCCACCTCGCTGTCGGTGATGGGACGCGAGGAGGAGACGCCGTTGCCCGTTTCGTAGACCAGTCCGCCGGACGAAGTGGGCACCCAGAACTGCAGGCCGAGGCGGGTCATCCCCTTCGCGAACCGCGTGCCGTAGTTGCGGATCGCCACGTCCGCCTTGTCGAGCGAGTAGGGCGGAATCCACGCCATCACCTGCTGCCCCGAACCGACGTAGGTCGCGACAGAGCTGGAGGAGATCTTCGAGGAGGAGCTCGACCTGGACGAGCTGCTGGAGCTGGAGCTCGAGGAGCTGACCTTCTTCGACGAGCTGGACGAGCTGCTGGAGCTCGAGGAACTGCTCGAACTCGACGAGACGGCGACGCTGCTCTGCCCCTGGCCGTAGACGCAGGCGCCGTCGTCGGTCCAGGCGTCGCCCGGAGGCGCCGAAGTCGTCCAGTATTTCGCCGTGTAGTTGCGTCCGCCGTAGGAGCACTTTTCGCCCTGGGTCCAGTGCGCCGATCCCGCGGCGCCGGGCATGTTCGCGGCGCAGTCGGCCGCGGCGCAGGCGTCGCCCGTGGCGGCGGCCGACGAGCTGCCGGAGCTGGAACTCGAGGAGGAGCTGCTCGACGAAGAGACGCCCTGGTCCGAAGAAGAGACGTCGTTCGCCGAAGAGAATCCCGGCCACGCGTCCGAAGAGGAGACGCCCTGCGACTGGAAGGACGACCAGCCCGAACCGGACGACGGCCAGGTCGAGGAGAAGCCGCCCGAACTCCGCGTCGGATCGGAGTAGGCCGGTTCTCCGAAGGAGCGCCCCTCGGCGACGCCGTTGTTGACGTAGTGGTCGGCCAGCGCGCGGCATTCCTCCTTGCCGTCGCAAGCGCCGTCGGCGCAGAAGTAGGCCGCGAGGTCGGCGTTGGCCGCGGCGTAGCCGCTCGCCGTGAAGCCGGCGGGAAGGCGGCCCGCGTAGTCGCCGAGGCAGGCGTCGATCGCGCCGACGACCGTTCCGCCGTATTGCGCGGGGTCGACGGTTTGCGGCGCCTCGACGAGGTCGCCGCCGCACCCCGCGAGGAGAGCGACCAGGGCGCACAGGGCGGTCAATTCGCGTTTCTGGACCATCTTCGGCCTCCGGATTTTCCGCAAACGATTCCCTTTAATCTACCCTATGGACTCCGTTTCGTCACCCGATTCCCCGGAATCGGCCAAATGCGCCGAAAATCCCGTCCTCCGGAGGCGCCGCACCGCGCAAACCGCGCGAAAATCGCGTAGCATTTGCTTGACATTGTCTATGCATTTCGCTATCTTGAGAAGAAGGAGCGACGACGATGGCACAGGTGAATTTCAGGATCGACGACGAGACGAAACGCCAGGCGGAAGAGCTGTTCGGGCGGATGGGGCTGACGATGTCTTCGGCGATCGCGGTCTTTCTCAAGCAGGCGATCAACGACCAGGCGATTCCCTTCAGGATTCAGACGCCCGAAGCCCGGACGCTGACCCGTGAAGAGCTCCTTTCCCGCATCGACGACGTCGCGAACGGCCGCAACTGCGGCTACCACGAGCTGATGGCGGCCGAAGACGAACGCGAGTATCGCCCGCGTCGCCGCGGGAAGGTCCGGCCGCGCGGGAAATCGCCCGCATGAAGAAGCTCTGGCACGACAGGGCCTGGAACGAATACACCTATTGGCTGACGCAAGACCGCAAGACGCTCAGGAGAATCAACCTCCTGATCAAGAGCATCGAGCGCGACGGCTATGGCTGCATCGGCAAGCCCGAACCGCTCAAAGGCGATTTGTCCGGCTGGTGGAGCGTGCGCATCGACGACGTGAACAGGATCGTCTTCCGCATCGACGGAGAGGTTCTGACAATCTACTCCTGCGCGGGACACTACGAAGAGTGACAAAAAGAAAGGCCCCCCGTGCGGGAGCCTTCTTTCGTTTGCGAAAGGCGGATTCTAATAGACCGGCGACAGGCGCGGGAGGAACGGCAGCTTGCGGCGCAACGCCTTGCGGAAGGAGACCTCCGCGCGACCGCCCGCTGCGGGGGCGGGATTGGCCGAGAGGTCCGTCTGCGCCAGCGCGATGCGGTTCAGGCATTCCAGCGCCTCGTCCCCGTTGTTCCGGTGGATTCCTTCGGCGAAGACTTCGATTTCGAAGTCCTCGCTCACGGAATAGCCCCATTCGAAATCTTCGATGTTCTTCGAGTCGCACAACGACTCGTCCATGTCCATG
>CADBQJ010000047.1 GCA_902796785.1 Fibrobacter succinogenes | reverse complement strand
CGAGGACGACCCCCGCAACCCCGCCACCATCGCCGACAACGTGGGCGACAACGTGGGCGACGTGGCCGGCATGGGCGCCGACCTCTACGAATCCTACGCGGGCTCGATCCTGGCCACCATGGCCCTGGGCGCCTCCGCCTTCGCCGCGGACTCCGCCCTGCAGCTCAAGTACGTCTTCGCCCCGATGATGATCGCCGCCGTCGGCGTGGTCCTCTCGCTGATCGGCATCTTCCTCGTCCGCACCAAGGAAGGCGCGGGCATGAAGGAACTGCTCGCCGCCCTCGGCCGCGGCACCAACACCGCCGCCGTGCTGATCGCCGTGGCCACCTTCGCCATCTTCTCCGCGCTCGAGCTCCCCAACGCCATGGGCCTCGCGGGCTCGGTGATCTCCGGCCTGATCGCCGGCGTGATCATCGGCAAGGCGACCGAATACTACACCTCCCAGAGCTACAAGCCCACCCAGAAGGTGGCCGAAAGCTCGCAGACCGGCCCCGCCACCGTCATCATCTCCGGCCTGGGCCTCGGGATGCTCTCCACCGCCGTCCCGGTGGTGGTGGTCGGCGTCGCGATCGTGATGTCCTACCTCTGCGCCAACGGCTTCCAGATCGCCTTCAACGCCGAGAACCTCTCCAAGGGGCTCTACGGCATCGGCATCGCCGCCGTCGGCATGCTCTCCACGCTCGGCATCACCCTGGCCACCGACGCCTACGGCCCCATCGCCGACAACGCGGGCGGCAACGCCGAAATGAGCGGCCTGGAACCCCAGGTCCGCCAGCGCACCGACTCGCTCGACGCGCTCGGCAACACCACCGCCGCCACCGGCAAGGGCTTCGCCATCGGCTCCGCCGCGCTCACCGCGCTGGCCCTGCTCGCCTCCTACGTCGAAGAGATCAAGATCGCCCTCGAACGCCTGGCCGAAAACGGCGCCGTCATGGTCGGCAACGCCGAGGCCACGCTCGACCAGATCCGCGAAATGACGCTGGTCGACTTCATGAACGCCTACAACGTCAACCTGATGAACCCCGTCGTGCTCGTCGGCGTGTTCGTCGGCGCGATGATGGCCTTCGTCTTCTGCGGCCTCACGATGAACGCCGTCGGCCGCGCCGCCCAGAAGATGGTCGAGGAAGTCCGCCGCCAGTTCAGGGAAATCCCCGGCATCCTCGAAGGCAAGGCCGATCCCGAATACGCCCGCTGCGTGGGCATCTCCACCAAGGGCGCCCAGCGCGAAATGCTCTTCCCCTCGCTGCTGGCCATCGCGGTCCCGGTGCTGGTGGGCATCGTCCTCGGCGTGCCCGGCGTGCTCGGCCTGCTGATCGGCGGCCTCTCCTGCGGCTTCGTCCTCGCGGTCTTCATGGCCAACGCGGGCGGCGCCTGGGACAACGCCAAGAAGTACGTGGAAGAAGGCAACTTCGGCGGCAAGGGCTCCGACTGCCACAAGGCGACCGTCGTGGGCGACACCGTCGGCGACCCCTTCAAGGACACCTCCGGACCTTCGCTGAACATTCTCATCAAGCTGATGTCGATGGTCTCCATCGTCATGGCCGGCCTGACCGTCTCGAAGAGCATCTTCTGATCGGCCGCGCGCCGCGCGATTCCAGCCCTCCGCCGCGTTCCGGCGGAGGGCTTTTCGCATTGACTATTTTTCGTCCATGGACGCGCAGGAAACCGAACGGCGGCTGACCGACCTGGAGATCCGCCTCTCCTACCTGGAGAAGACGCTCGAAACGCTCGACGCGGTGGTCGTCCGCATGCGCGACGCCCTGGAGCGCCAGGAGGAGACGCAGCGCCAGCTCGTCGACCAGGTGGCCGGCTCCCTCTCGCAGCTCAACGCCGACGGGCGCAACGACCCGCCTCCGCCGCATTATTAGTTCAGGGATTAGGGATTAGGGATTAGTGCGGACAGTGGCGCCGTTGGCGCGGTATACAGACTTGTATACCAAACGGTAAACAATCTTGTAGGCCACTGACCTGTTTACCAAATGGTATACAGACTTGTATACCATGGCGCAAACAATGTATATTGCGGCAGGAGGTGCCCCGATGAACGACGTTTTCACATACGGCGGCGTGGCCGAAGGCGAGAACTTCACCGACCGCGAGGACGAGACCCGGCGGCTCGTGGCGAACTTCGAGCACGGCGTCAACACCCTGCTCGTCTCCAACCGCAGAATCGGGAAGACCTCCCTGGTCCGGCGCGTTCGGGAGCTGGTGGACGGCGGGAAGGTCGCCGTCGTCTATCTCGACGTCTTCGACTGCCGGAGCGAATACGACTTCTACAACAAGCTGGCGTCCGCCGTCCTGCGGCAGACCGCGACGAAGGCGGAGGCGCTGCTGCAGAATGTCAGGAGCTTCCTGGGGAGCGTCTCGCCGAAGATCACGCTCAGCCCCGACCCGACGACCGAGTTCGCCGTCTCGCTCGGCCTCGCGCCCAGGGAATGTCCGCCCGAGCGGGTCCTGGACCTCGCCGAGCGGATCGCGAAGAAGCTGAAAAAGCGGATCGTCGTGTGCATCGACGAATTCCAGCAGGTCGGCGAGTTCCCCGACTCGCTGCAGGTCCAGAAAAGGCTGCGCGGGGCGTGGCAGCTCCAGCAGCACGTCTCCTACTGCCTGTTCGGAAGCAGGAAGCACCTGATGACCGAAATGTTCCAGAACAGGAGCATGCCGTTCTACCAGTTCGGCGACGCCGTCTTCCTCGACACGATCCCCGCGGAGAAGTGGATCCCCTTCATCCGCGGCAAGTTCCGGAAGCAGAAGATGTCCATCTCCGAAGAGGTCGCCGGACGAATCTGCGAAGCGGTGCGGTGCCACTCCTCGTACGTGCAGCAGCTCTCGTGGCTCGTCATGCTGCGGACCGACCGCGAGGCCACAGCGGAAACCGTCGAACGCGCCGTGGAAGAGCTCGTGGAGCAGAACTCGGCGCTGTTCATGCAGCAGACCGTCGGACTCACGAGCACGCAGATGAACCTCCTCCGCGCCATCGCCAACGACCTGCACGACGGGCTGCAGTCGAAGAAGGTGCTGGAGGAATACAACCTCGGCACGCGCGCGAACGTCGGCCGCATCCGCAAGGCCCTGGTCGACCGCGACCTCGTCGAAATCCGCGAAAACGGGCTCTACTTCTGCGACCCCGTCTTCGGGCTCTGGTTCAGAAGCCGCTGCATGTAGCCGCGCGCCGCCTCAAACGCCGGAAAAGCCTCCCCGAAGGGAGGCTTTTCATTAT
>CADBQJ010000046.1 GCA_902796785.1 Fibrobacter succinogenes | reverse complement strand
TTCGACGTCCGGTTGCGGCGCTCTTCCTCGATGTCGCGGTAGTACTTGCGGTTGGCGGCGATCTCGTGCGTGATGTAGTCGAACGCGCCGTCGACGTCGTCGAAGGTGCGGAAGATCATCAGGTCGTCGGGGTCGATCATTCCGGTGTCGGCCAGGTGGCGCAGGTTCAGCACCTCGTTCCAGAACCTGCTGCCGTACAGCACCACGGGCATGGGCTTGTCCATCTTGTGCGTCTGGATGAGCGTGATGGCCTCGAAGAACTCGTCGAGCGTGCCGAAGCCGCCGGGGAAGACGACGAGCGCCTTGGCCATGTAGAGGAACCAGTACTTGCGCACGAAGAAGTAGTTGAACTGCAGGCTCAGCTCCGGCGTGATGTAGGGGTTCGGATGCTGCTCGAACGGCAGCTCGATGTTGAGCGCCACGCTCGGCGCGCCCGCGTCGCCGGCGCCGCGGTTGCCGGCCTCCATGATGCCGGGCCCGCCGCCGGTGCAGATGGCGTAGTTCTCCGGCTGCTTCTTGCTCCATTCGCTCAGGCGGCGGCCGAGCTCGCGCGCGTCGTCGTAGAAGCGGCCGACCTCGGCCAGGCGGTGCAGCTTGGCGATCCGCGCGCGGTCGCCCTTCTCCTCGGCCTTGTTCAGCTCGCGCTTGAGCGCCTTGGGCCCGAGCGTGCGCGCCGACCCGAAGAAGATGATCGTGTTGTCCACGCCCAGTTCGCGGAACCGCGCGCCGGGCGCCATGAACTCGGCCAGCACGCGGGCCACGCGGCCCTCCTCGCTGCGCATGAAGACGGGGTCGTCGCCGACGAGCATGGGCGTGGGCGGCTTCTCCGCGGCGGCCTTCGCGGCCCCGGAGACCTTCGCCGCTTTCTTCGCGACGGCCTTGGCGGCCTTCTTCGCGGTCTTTTCGGTCTTCTTCTTCGTCTTCTTTTCGGTTGCCATGGCGGACCTCTTTGCGGAAGAATTCGTCAGCTTTCGAGCAGTTTCGAGAACGGCGCGGTCTTGGGGAAGTAGGCCAGGCCGACCTTGACGCAGACGGTGAGCGGAACGGCGATCAGCATGCCGGCGGGGCCCCACATCCATCCCCAGAAGATCATGCTGAGGAAGACGACGAGCGCCGAGAGGTTGAGGTTCTTCCCCATCAGCCGGGGGTCGAGGTAGCTGCCGATGGCCACCTGGATCACGAGCAGCCCGACGGCGGCGACGGTGGCCGTGGCGATCGGCGAGACCGGGTCCATCAGCGCCATCAGCACCGGCGGGACGGAGGCGACGGCGCTCCCCACGCTCGGGACGTAGTTGAAGAGGAACGCGACGATGCCCCACAGCAGCGGGAAGGGGACGCCGACGACGGCGAGGAAGACCGCGACGGCGACGCCGGTCAGCAGCGAGACGAAGGTCTTGACCACCAGGTAGCGCTGGATGTCGAGCGCGATCCCCTTGAACGTCTCGTCGAAGAAGTTCCGCTCGCCGAACGAGCGGCGCGCCTTGTCCTTCAGCCGCGCCCCCTCGAGGAGCATGAAGAGCGTGACGAAGAAGACCATCGCCGCGTACTTCGTGGCGGAGAGCAGGAAGCCCACGCCGCCCTTGGCGACGGGCGCCAGGTTCGACACGTCCAGCGACTCGATGAAGCGGTCGACGTCGAGCTCCACGCCGTGCGCGAGCGCGAACGCGCCGAACTCGCGGGCCAGCTCGACGAACCGGTCCGCGTAGCGCGGGATCTCGGAGCCCAGGTCCTGCAGGCTGAAGACGAGCAGGCAGCCCATGGCGTAGGCGAGCGCGAAGACCAGCGCCAGCGCCGAGAGGACCGCGGGCAGCACGGGCCAGCGGCGGCGCACCAGCACCACGACGATCGGCGAGAGGACGACCGCCAGGAAGCAGGAGTAGAGGAGCGGCACGACGACGGTCTGCGCGGCGCGGAGCGCGGCGAGCGAGGCCAGCGCGGTCAGGGCGACCAGGCAGATCGAGCGCGCCGAAAAGCGCGGAGGGGCGGATTCCATGCTGTCAATCTACTTCTTATCGGGCGCCGCGAAACGCCTATTCTTCCGTTTCCGCGGAAAGGGGGCGCTCCAGGGCGAGGAGCGCGGCGCCGTCGGCGGCGGCGGTCTCGGCGACCGCTCCGACCGCGGGGACCGCGGCGGGGAGGGAGGCGATCGTCCGGAGCGCCGAGTCGGGGAGAGCCGGCGCGGGCGCGGGGAGGGCGAGGATCTTCCGCGCCTCCTCGAGGGCGCGCTCGAGCTGCGCGACGCTCCCGGAGACCTCGACGTCGGGGAGGAGGCCGACGCCGTCCCACGACTCGTCGTTCGGCCCGAGGAAGCGCAGCGAGGTGACGCGGAGCTGTCCGCCGGCCGGGGTGTTCCAGACGCTCTGGCCGATCCCCTTGCCGTAGGTGCGCTCGCCCACGAGGGGGTCGTCGCGGTTCCCGCGGACCGCCGCGAGGAAGATCTCGGAGCAGGAGGCAGACCCGCCGTTGGCGAGGAAGACGAACCGCCGGTTCTCGGCGATCCCGCCGCCGCGCGCGGTCCGCTCGGAGCGCAGCTTTCCGCCGGCCCAGGGGGCGGCCCGGTTCTCCATCTTCAGCAGGACGCGCCCCGCGGGGACGAACTCGTCGGCCATGTTCAGGCAGAGCTCCACGTTGCCGCCGGGGTTGGAGCGGAGGTCGACCAGGGTGACCCGCTCCGTGTCGGTGGCGGCCAGGGCCCGGCGCAGCTCCAGCCAGGTGCCGCTCGTGTCGCCGGTCGTCCCCTCCATCGTCACCCGCTTGAACTGGGTGATCCGCAGCAGCGTGATCCCCTCGGCCACGCGGAAGGACCAGACCGTGGGGACGGGGAGCCCGGAGGCGGTGTCGACCGGGGCGTGTTCCTCCTCCTCGCGCTCCTCCTCGGCCTTCTTCGGCTCGAAATAGAAGGTCCAGCGGTCGGTGAGGGGCGCGAGCGTCTCCTCGATCGTCCAGACCTTCTCGCGCGGGGGGATCTCCTCGGGGCGGACGTAGAGCCGGGAGAGGAGCCCGTGGACCGCCAGGACCTCCTCGCGGCCCGCCTCGTCGAGCCTTCCGCCGGGGACGGAGGTCTCGCCGGCGATCCCGCCGCAGGAGGCGAGCGCGCAGAGCGGAAGCGCGAAAAGGGCGCGGCGAATGGCCTTCCGGAGCGTCATCCCCCGAAATCTAGAACGGCCGGAAGGCCCGGAGATGCCCGAATTCGGCCGTTTTGCTATCTTTGCCCTTCATAATCGGCCGGGAAACGGCCTCCCGCGGAGGATCGCCATGCAGCTGCCCAGATACAAGCGGAAGAAGCGCATCAAGCTGAAGGTTTGCCAGGAGCCGGGCTGCGGCAAGCAGTTCTGGGGCCACCCGATCGCCAAGTACTGCCCCGAGCACCGCGACATCAAGAACCGCCAGAAGCCGAAGAAGGACTACGATTCGATCGAGAAGAACAACATGCTCTTCCGCCACAACTACACGGACGTGGTCGAAATCCCCTTCAAATGCTGCATGGTGGGCTGCGACAACGACTTCGTCGTCAAGGTCTTCCCCAAGCAGTTCGTCTACCCCCGCTTCTGCATGGAGCACCGGAACGCCTTCAAACGGCAGAATTTCCTGAGGGCCATGCGCCGCAAGCAGGCCGCGGAAGCCCGTCCCGGCAAGGCCTAGGCCGCCCGGGCCTTGCACCCGCGGGAAGATTTCCTACATTTGGGCTCGCACGGTGAGTGTAGCTCAGCTGGTTAGAGTCCCAGATTGTGATTCTGGATGTCGAGGGTTCGAATCCCTTCACTCACCCGAAAAGGCCCCCGGCTTCCGCCGGGGGTCTTTTTCCGTTCCGGCGGGCCCGCGCCGACGGGGGCCCGCGGCTTGCTAGATTTCGGGCCATGACGAAGACCCCGGCCATCGACATCGACCTCTTCTGGGCGAAACTGCGCAAGGAGGCCCGGGCGCTCGCGAAAAGCGAGCCCATGACGGCTCCCCTGCTCCGCCGGACGATCCTGGACCGGAAGGACTTCGCCGACTGCCTCGTGGAGGTCCTCTCCTCGCGCCTGCGCCGCGCCGACGGCCTGGACCGCGCGGAGCTGGCCTCGCTCTTCTCGCGCGTGCTCGAGGCCCATCCGGCGATCGCCGCCAGCGCCGCCGTCGACCTGACGGCCGCCGTCGACCGCGACCCCGCGCTGGAGCTGCTGAGCGAGACGCTGCTCTTCAGCAAGGGGTTCCACTCCCTCCAGATCCACCGCATCGCCCACGTCCTCTGGACCTCCGGCCAGCCGATCGGCGCGAAAATGCTCCAGAGCGCCGTTTCCGCCCGTTTCGGCGTGGACATCCACCCCGCGGCGGTCATCGGCCACGGCGTCCACGTCGACCATGCCACCGGCCTGGTGATCGGCGAGACGGCGCGCGTGGGGAACGACGTCTCCATCTTCCACGGCGTCACCCTGGGCGGCACCGGCAAGGAGACGGGGGACCGGCACCCCAAGGTGGGCGACGGCGTGCTGCTGAGCGCCCACGCGCAGCTCCTGGGCAACATCCGCATCGGGCGCGGGGCCAAGATCGGCGCCGGCGCCGTGGTGCTGACCGACGTCCCCCCGCACACCACCTACGCGGGCGTGCCGGCGGTCAAGGTGGGCGTGCCGCGCTGCGACGCCCCCGGCCTGGAGATGAACGTCGACTTCCTGGACCCGGCCTGAGGGCCCGAAGTTCGGGGATTCGGGCCGTTCCGGGCCCGGAAAAATTTTTCCGAAATTCCGCGCCGAACCCTTTGACAAAAGGGGAAAAACGGCTATATCTTCTTTCAACGGGCGAAGCCCTTCATTCTTCACACCAACCCACAAAGAGGGACAACACATGAACAAGCAGGAACTCATCGACGTTCTCGTCAAGGACAAGGCCTCCGGCATCGACTCCAAGGCCGCCGCCGGCCGCGCCATCGACGCCATCCTCGACGCCATCAAGAAGGGCATCGCCAAGGACGGCGCCGTCGCCCTCGTCGGCTTCGGCACCTTCGCCGTCAAGGCCCGCAAGGCTCGCAAGGGCCGCAACCCCGCCACCGGCGAACAGATCACCATCAAGGCCTCCAAGAGCGTCAGCTTCAAGGCCGGCTCCGACCTGAAGGCCAGCGCCGCCAAGTGCAAGGCCGGCAAGAAGTAGGCCTTCCCGACCGAAGACGCGCGGAACGCCTCCTCCGGGAGGCGTTCTTCTTTTTCCGCGCAGCGCTTATTTTCTTACATACAAAATCTTTTTGCTAGATTTCGGGAGACATGCGCAGAGGTCTTCCGCGGGAGGCGCACGGGCGCCCGCGCGGAAGGGAAACAGGGAACTCCGTTCGAAGCGGAGGCGGTCCCGCCGCTGTGAGGGCGACGAAGCCGATCACGCCACTGCTCCCCGCTTCGCGGCGGGGAACGGGAAGGCCGGCCTAGGACGAACCCGAGCCAGAAGACCTGCCTCAGCGCCAAACCTTCATCCATCGGGGGACGAACGATCTCCAGGTCGGACATCGCGGCGCGGGGGCTTCCGCTCCTCGTCTGCTGCGCCTGCATGGGCGCGGCGCACGCCTCCACGGACGGGGGCGCCGAACCTTCGCGGCTGCGGGCCGAGTTCGTCGTCGGCGAGGGCGAGCTTCCCCGCGAGCAGTCCTCCGTCGCGGTCGACGCCGAACAGTGGCGCGGCCGCAACCTCTCCCTCCCCGAACTGCTGGCCGAACTGCCGGGAATCTCCGTGCGGACCTACGGCGGCGTGGGCGCGTACGCGGAGCTCTCGATGCGCGGCGTGAACGGCGGGCGCGTGCTCGTCTTCTGGGACGACCAGCTCCTGAACGACGCCCATTCCGGCGCGGTGGACCTGGGGAAGATCGACCCCGCGTCGATCGGCTCGGTCGAGGTCTTCCGCGGCTTCCTCCCCGGCGAATACGGGGCCGACGGCGTGGGCGGCGCGATCGTCCTCCGCTCGCGCGAACGGCAGGAGGAGCGGGTCCGCGCCGAATTCGCCTACGGGTCGTACAACACCCACCGCCACTCCGTCTCCGTCGGCGGGCCGAACGGGACCACCTCCGTCTCGATGGTCCATTCCGACAACGACTACGACTACCTCGACCGCAACCGCACCCCCTACAACAAGAACGACGACACCGTGCGGGCGCTGAACAACGCGGAGTACACCTCCTTCGCGCTGACGCACAGGTCCACGGTCCCCGCGCTGGGCGGATCGCTGCGGCGGAACTTTTCGCTCCGCTCCGACTGGGGCGGGCTGCCCGGCGCCGAAGGGGCGCGCACCGTGAGCGCCGGGTACGAGAACCGCGCGGCGCAGGCGGGCCTCTCCTGGGGGCGCGACCTCCCGTTCCCGGGCGAGGCCGACCTGGAGCTCGGGCTGGGCGGGCGCCTGGAGTGGAACCGGATGGAATGGGGCGACGAGGACCACCTCTCCAACATCACCCGGGGCGACGTCGCGCTCGAGAACGAGACCGACGCCCTGAACGCCACGGCGCGGCTGCACTGGAACCCCGTGCCGGCGTGGGAGATCGCCCTGGCGGAGCGCGCCGGCGCGGAGACGCTCGTGCCGCGCAACCTGGCGGGCCAGGCGAACTGGGACTGGGACGCCTCGCGGCTGCGCTCGCAGAGCTCGCTTTCGCTGGCCCGCCGCTTTTCGCGCCGGATGCGGCTGGGCGTGCAGGGGGCCGTCGACGTCCGGGCCGAGAGCGCCGCGAACGGCGCGACCGACGACTCGATCGAGCGCTCCGACGTCGACGGGAGCGCGCGCGTCGTCTGGAGCTTCGCCCCGACCCCGTCGCTGCTCTTCCACTCCTACTGCGCGCGCGGCGTGCAGGCGCCCACGCTGCGGGAGCGGTTCGGGGCGCGGCGCGGCACGCTTCCCTCGCCGGACCTCCGCTCCGAGGAGAGCGTGAAGTGGGAGATCGGCTTCTCGCGCACTTCCCCGCTCTGGTCGGTCGAGGGGGCCTTCCACGACAACCGGCTCGACCGCACCGTGGTCTTCGTCACCAGCGGCGAGCTCTCGAAGGCGATCAACGTCGGGGCCGCGCGCGTCACGGGCGCGGAGCTCCTCGCCTCGGTCCGCCCCGCGCGGTGGGCCTCGTTCCGCGCCTCGGGCGAATGGACCCGCGCCGTCGACCGCGGGAGCGTCCGCGCCTACCGCTCGCTGCGCCTGCCCAACGTGCCCGAGTGGACCTCGCGCCTCGGCGCGACCTTCTCCGCGGGGCCGGTCGAGACGGACCTCCGGCTCGCGCTGGTCTCCCCCTTCTGGCGCGACCGGGCGAACCGCCGCCGCGTGGACGCCGCGGCGCAGCTCGGCTGCGGCGCGCGCTGGCAGGCCACCCCGCGCCTGCGCTTCTCCGTCCAGTTCGAGGACCTGCTCGACCGGGCGCCGGAAAGCGCCTACTCCTCCTACCCTTCGCCCGGGCGCACCGTCCTCGTCGGCGTCCAGGCCGGATTCCTTTCGTCAACCAACCACCCCAACAAGGAAGGACAACAATGAAGAAATCCCTTCTTCTCGTCACCCTCGCCGCGGCGGTCGCGGCGCTCTCCGGCTGCTCCGACAGCGAAGGCTCGTCCAGCGGCGGCAACGAGTCCGGCGCGACCAAGATCTACTGGGTCGCCTCGGACTACACGACCGGCGAACTCCGCGCGGCCGTCGACACCGTCGAAACCGCGCTCGCGCTCGAAGTCTACCAGGACTCGAAGGTCGTCTCCTTCGACGGCGCCGTCTTCGTGCTGGAACGCATGGGCGCCGACAACGTCGTCCGGATCGACCCCGAGACCGACGAAGTCCTCTACCAGGAATCGCTCGGCGCCGGCGCCAACCCCTACGCGCTGGTCAAGGCGGACAAGGGCGTCGGCCTGGCCACCCTCTTCGGCGCCGACAAGGTCGTCTTCCTCGACCTCGCCACCGGCAAGGCGAAGAAGTCGGTCGACGTCTCCCGCTTCGCGGCCGACTCCGGCTTCGCCAACCCCTCCGCCGCCCTGGCCGTCGGCGACCGGATCTACGTGACGCTCGAACGCATGGACGCCAACTTCGCCCCCGACTCCAACGGCATGCTGCTGGTCTTCGACGGCAAGAAGCAGACGCTGGTCGACAGCGTCGAACTCCACTGCGTCGACCCGATCGCGCTGGCCGAAAGCAAGGGCCGGCTGCTGGTGGCCTGCAAGGGCTCCTCCGTCTACGGCGCCGCGCCCGACTACGCCGAAACCTCCAACAACGACGGCTCGCTCGTCGCGGTCGACCTCTCCGACATGGCGGTCGCCGAACTCGCGGACGAAGCCGCGCTGAAGGCCAAGCCCTCGCAGCTGGTCTCCGACGGCTCCAACGTCTGGGTCGGCCTCTACCGCTCCTACGGCGACGAAGTCGTGGCCAAGGCGACCATCGGCGACTCCAAGGCCACGTTCGAAACCGTTGCCGGCGTGGTCAACGCCTTCGGCGGCATCGACGCGGAAGGCGACCTGCTCGTGGTGGGCGACCAGGATTACGCCGGATCCGGCGTCCGCACCTTCAAGAAGGGCAAGGCCGGGGCCGTCTTCGGCGACGCCGACGGCGATCCCGCCCCGATTTCGGTTGCGATTCTGAAGTAGATTTTTTAGCTTTTGGCGAAATCTAGGGGCCTGCCGTGCGCTTTTGCCGCATAAGTCTCTTATAAGTTGCACGGCATGCCCCTTTGATTTAACTCTTATGTAGCTTCGGTTTTCCCCGAGGCGGAGACCCATGAAGAAAACGACGTACATCGCCCTCTCCGGACTGCTGGCTGTCGCCCTGCTGTGCGGCTGTTCCTCCGGCAAGAAGAAGGGGACGTACGTCATTCCCGACAACATGCCCGAGGTCTGCCGCGGCATCAACTTCGACGAAGATCCCGACATGATGGACATCTGCGGCGTGAAGACCAAGGTCTTCCGCAGCAAGGGCACCGAAGAGATCGCCCGCCCGCTGATCCAGCCCAAGGGCGCCCTCCTGGCCCGCTACAACAACGAGACGGAACTCCGCGTTCCCGCCTTCGACCCCGTGAAGATCCCCGACAAGATGATCGGCGACGTCTCCTTCGAGGAGGACGACCGGATGAAGTCCATCGCCAACCGCATGGAGTACATCGAAATCGGGAACACCGCGCAGAAGAAGTACTTCCGCCTTTCGCTTCCGCAGGAATACGGCGAATGGCGCGAGATCTGCTTCCAGGTGAAGAAGAAGACCCTGACCCCGGTCTCGTGCAAGAGCTTCCAGCGCAAGGTCAACCGCGCCGGCTGAACGGCGCTCAGTCCGGTTCCGCCACGCGGAACTCCCCGTCCTCCATCAACACCGCGCGCGGGTGGAAGATCCACTCGCCGCTGTTGACGTAGGTTCCCCGCCCGCGTTCCATGACGAAGGCCAGGTGCGTGTGGCCGTGCACCACCGCGTCGTACTTCCCCGTGGCGAGGAGCGCGTCGGCGGCCGCGAGGTATTCGGGATCGGGCTCGACGACGGGCCTGCCGAGGGCGCGGCTGATCCCGCCGACGACTCGGGCGGCCTTCATCCCCAGGTCGGGATGGACCAGCCGCCAGACCGCCTTCCAGATCGGGTTGCGGAGGAAGGCCTTCAGCGCGCGGTAGCCGGGGCAGTTGCCCGCGAGGCCGTCGCCGTGGTGGAGGAAGAGCCGCTTGCCCTGCTCCACGGTCTCGAAGCCGTCGGGGTGGACGACGATCCCGAGGGACTCGAAGTGGCGCCCGACGTCGTAGTCGTGGTTGCCCGCGAAGAGGTGGACCTCCGTCCCCTCGCGGACCAGGAGCGCCATGGCGGCCACGACGCCGCTCCCGCAGCGCGGGACGACGTCGCCGTATTCCGTCCAGAACTCGAAGAGGTCGCCCAGCACGTAGAGGCGGTCCAGTCGGCCGCGCCACGAGAGCAGGTAGCGCTCCAGGAGCGCCTCGCGCCCGGG
>CADBQJ010000045.1 GCA_902796785.1 Fibrobacter succinogenes | reverse complement strand
GTCGGCGGCGGGCTGGTGAAGCCCGAAATGGCCCGGGAACGGGTGGAGGCCGGCGCCTCGATGATCGTCACCGGCAACATCTGGGAACGGGTCCGGGACAAGGCCCTCCTGGGCGAATTCGCCTCGGCGATCCACGTCAAGGGCTAGAAAAGCCCAAGCGGACGCCCCGACGGCGGAAAAAGCGGGGGAAAAGGGCCCCCGGGGCGAGACAAACCCCGTCTTCTTTTTCTATAATTGGCCCGCTTGGATGAGCCCACCGGTCCCGCCGGAAAGCTACGCAAACATTTGACGATGGTCGCCGCGGGCAGCTCCGACCGTCAAGGACGAACGATGAAGACACAGTTCCTCAACCCCAAGAACATCGAGCGCAAATGGCTCCTCGTGGACGCCGCCGGCATGCCGATCGGCCGTCTCGCTTCCCGCGTGGCCCTGCTGCTCCGCGGCAAGAACAAACCCCAGTGGTCTCCCGACGTCGACGCCGGCGACTACGTCGTCGTCATCAACGCCGAGAAGGCCGTGCTGACCGGCAAGAAGGCCGAAACCAAGGGCTACTTCTCCGCCAGCCCCCGTCCCGGTTCCTCCAAGACCACCAGCTACGCCGACATGATGCGCAAGCATCCGACCTACCCGGTCGAACACGCGATCAAGGGCATGCTCCCCAAGACCGCCCTCGGCGACAGGATGTTCGAAAAGCTGCACGTCTACGCCGGCGCCGAACATCCCCACAAGGCTCAGAAGCCCGAACTGGTGACCCTTTAATCGGAGAGGAAACGAACAATGGCTACCAAGAAGAACGAAGTCATGTACCGCGCGACCGGCCGTCGCAAGGAAGCGGTCGCCGCCGTCAAGCTGCGCCCCGGCACCGGCAAGCGCATCGTCAACGGCCGCGACTTCAAGGACTACTTCCAGTCCGACGTGCAGGTCATGATCGCCAACCTCCCCTTCGCCACCCTCGAGAACGGCGACCAGTGGGACGTCGAGGCCAAGGCCGTCGGCGGCGGCATCAGCGGCCAGATGGGCGCCCTCCGCCTGGGCATCGCCCGCGCCCTCGTCCAGACCAACGAAGAATTCCGCTCCGCCCTGCGCGCCAAGGGTCTCCTGACCCGCGACTCCCGCGCGGTGGAACGCAAGAAGTACGGCCACAAGAAAGCGCGCAAGAGCTTCCAGTTCTCCAAGCGCTAGTCTTGGCCGCACAGCAGAACACGACAACCAGACACCTGTCTGCCGCAGATGGCCCGGAGGTGCCCGCGCGAGCGGGTTCCGGACCGGAGGCGGGCGGGGAAGCAACAACCAAGGAGACCAAGATGTCCACGCCTTCCATGGCCCAAATGCTCGAAGCCGGAGTCCACTTCGGCCACCAGACCCGTCGCTGGAACCCCAAGATGCGCCGCTTCATCCTCGGCGAACGCAACGGGGTCCACGTCATCAACCTCCGCTGCACGCTCGAACGCCTCGCCGCCGCCCAGGAGGCGCTGGTGAACGTCCGCCGCTCCGGCCGCCCCATCCTCTTCGTGGGCACCAAGCCCATCGCCCGCCCCGTCATGCAGGCCTGCGCCGAAAAGCTCGGCGAAAGCTACGTGATCACCCGCTGGCTCGGCGGCATGCTGACCAACTTCTCGACCGTCCGCCGCTCCATCGAGCGCCTCGGCGAAATCGAGCAGATGGAAAAGGACGGCTCGATCAAGAACCGCGTCAAGAAGGAAGTGCTGATGCTCGGCCGCGAACGCGAAAAGCTGAACGAGGTCTTCGGCGGCATCCGCAACATGAAGGGCCAGCCCGGCCTGGTCGTCATCTCCAGCATCAAGCACGAACACCTGGCCGTGGCCGAAGCCAACCGCCTCCACATCCCGGTGATCGCCCTCTGCGACACGAACGTCGACCCCGACCTCGTGACCTACCCGATCCCCAGCAACGACGACGCCGTCAAGGCCCTCGACCTGCTGATGACCGCGCTGGTCGACGCCGCCGTCTCCGCCGCTCCCGTGGCCGACAAGGACGTCGCCGCCGCCGTCGAAGCCAAGGAGGACAACTAAGATGGTTACCGCCGAAATGGTGAAGGCCCTGCGCGAAAAGACCGGCGCGGGCATGCTCGACTGCAAGAAGGCCCTCAACGAGGCCAACGGCGACGAACAGGCCGCCGTCGAAATCCTCCGCAAGAAGGGCGCCGCCACCGCCGCCAAGCGCGCCGACCGCGACGCCAACATGGGCAAGGTCCTCCTCGCCCAGACGGCCTCCCGCGCCGTGGCGATCGAAGCCAACTGCGAAACCGAGCCCGTGGGCAACCTCGACGAGTTCAACTCGCTGGCCAAGGAATGCCTGCAGCTCGTGATGGACAACGCCCCCGCGGACCTCGACGCCCTCAACGCCCTCAAGCTCTCCGACGGCGAAACGATCCACGACGCCTGGGAACAGCTGACCGGCAAGATCGGCGAAAAGATGGGCATCCGCCGCTTCGCGGTCCTCGAAAAGGCCGCGAACGAAGTGGTCGGGCTCTATTCCCACATGGGCGGCAAGATCGGCGTGCTCGTCAAGATGTCCGTCGAAGGCGCCGAACCCGAAAAGGCCGCCGAACTGGCCAAGAACACCGCCATGCAGGTGGCCGCCTTCGCGCCCATCGCGATCCGCCCCTCCGAAATCGACCCCGAGCTGGTCGCCAAGGAACGCGAGATCTACCGCGAACAGGCCGCCCAGGCCGGCACCAAGCCCGAGTTCGTCGACCGCCAGGTCGAAGGCCGTCTGGGCAAGTACTACAAGGAAGTCTGCCTGGAAGAACAGTCCACCGCGTTCGACGCCAAGAAGAGCTGCAAGCAGCTGATCGCCGAAGTCGCCAAGGAAATCGGCGCCTCGAAGATCGAAGTGAAGCAGTTCGTCCGCTTCGCGCTGGGCAAGTAGCAAGCTCCGCGCCGACCCTCCGGGCCGGCGCGGTCCGCAAACCCCGGAGGTCGCATGTCCGCCTATCGTAGAGTTCTGCTCAAGCTCAGCGGAGAAGCGCTGGCCGGGGCCAAGGGCTCCGGAATCGACTCCGGAATCGTCCGCTCCATGGCCGAAGAGATCGTCCGCGTCCACGAACTGGGCGCGGATTTCGGCGTGGTGATCGGCGCGGGCAACATCGTCCGCGGGATCTCCGCCAGCGCCGAAGGCGGCGTCCGCCGCGAGACCGGCGACCAGATGGGGATGCTCGGCACGGTCATCAACTGCCTCGCGCTCCGCGACGCGCTCCGCGCCCTCGGCGCGAAGTGCGCGCTCCTCTCCGGGACCGAGGTCGGCTTCTGCGAACGGTTCTCGCAGGCCCGGCTCGACGAGGCCGTCGCGGAACGCCGCGTGGTCCTCTTCGCGGGCGGCACCGGCAACCCCTACTTCACCACCGACACCGCCGCGGCGCTCCGCGCCCTGGAATTCGGCGCAGACGTGCTGGTGAAGGCCACCAAGGTCGACGGGATCTACGACTCCGACCCGATGAAGAACCCCGGCGCGCGCCGGTTCGAAAGGCTCACGCTCGACGAGGCGGTGGCGAAGGACCTCAAGGTGATGGACGCCGCCGCGCTCGCCTTGTGCCGGGACAACAAGATGCCTATCTTGGTCTGCAAGATGGACGAAGGCAACCTCGAAAAGGCGGTTCGCGGAGAGCCCGTGGGCACTCTGGTGACGCCGGGAGAATGACATGGCTTCTGTCGAAGAGAGAATGGAAAAGGCGGTGGAGAACTGCCAGCGCGAATGGTCCAAGATCCGCACCGGCCTGGCCAGCGCGGCGGTCCTCGACGGCGTGAACGTCGACTACTACGGCACCCCCACCCCCGTCTCGCACGTGGCGAGCGTGAAGGCCACCGAGCCCCGCGTGCTCTCGATCATCCCCTGGGAAAAGCAGATGCTGGGCGCCATCGAAAAGGCGATCTTCGCCTCGAACCTCGGCATCACCCCCACCAACGACGGCTCCTGCATCCGCCTCACCTTCCCGATGCTCACCGGCGAACGCCGCGAGGAGCTGACCAAGATCGTCCGCAAGGTCGCCGAAGAGGGCCGCGTGGCCGTGCGCAACGTCCGCCGCGACGAGAACGACTCGCTCAAGCGCCAGGCCAAGGACGAGGACTGGCCCGAGGACATGCTCAAGGGCGAGACCGACAAGGTCCAGAAGCTCACCGACCGCTACATCGCGAAGATCGACGAGCTCTGCGCCGCCAAAGAGGCCGACGTCCTGAAGGTCTAGCCCGATGGAGCCCGTCCTTCCCAGGCACATCGCCGTCATCATGGACGGGAACGGCCGCTGGGCCCGTCTCCGCGGGAAGCCGCGCGTCTTCGGCCACCGCCAGGGCACCGAAACCGCCCGCAAGGTCGTCCGCTTCTGCTCCGACGCCGGCGTGGGGAACCTCACGCTCTACACCTTCAGCTCCGAGAACTGGAAGCGCCCCAAGCGCGAAGTCGACTTCCTGATGAACCTCGTCGGGGAGATGGTCGACCGCGAAGTCCCCGAGATGATGGAGCGCAACGTCCGGATGACGGTCCTGGGCCAGCCCGAGCTGCTGCCCGCCCGCGGCCGCGCCAAGCTGCGCGAAGCCGAGGAGAAGACCGCCGGAAACACGGGCATGCGCCTCTGCCTCGCCATCTCCTACGGCGGCCGCCAGGAGATCGTCGCCGCGGCCGCGAAGCTGGCCGCCCGCGCCGCCGCCGGCGAAATCCGTCCCGAGGAGGTCGACGAGGCCGCGTTCGCCGGCTCGCTCTTCGTCCCCGATCTTCCCGACGTCGACCTGATGATCCGCACGGGAGGGGAGTTCCGCGTCTCGAACTTCCTGCCCTGGCAGTCGGTCTACGCCGAGCTCTTTTTCTCGCAGAAGCTCTGGCCCGACTTCGGCGACGACGACATGCGCGCCGCGCTGGAGTTCTACGCTTCGCGCGACCGCCGGTTCGGCGGCGTGAACGAAGAAGGGGCCGAGGAGGCGGAATGAACAACCTCGTCGTTCGCGTTCTCTTCGCCGTGGTCGCCGCGCCGGTCTTCCTGGCGCTCGCGTGGCACGGCGAAACCACCCGGTTCGTCCTGCTCGCCGTCCTCTGCGCGACGGGCGCGTGGGAATTCGCCCGCATGGTCCGCCTGAAGTGGGGCGGCCCCTCGCTCGACCTCTTCGCCCCCGTGGCGACGCTGGTCTTCCTGACCATCCTGCGGTCGCCCTTCCCGCTCGACTACCTCTGGCAGGCGCTGGTCTTCGTCGGGCTGGTGGTCATCGCCTTCGCGCGCGTGGAGACCGAGGAGATCTTCCCCTGGCTGGCGCGTCAGGGATTCGGGATCTGGTTCTTCGGCTGCTGGGTGGCCCCCGCGCTCTGGTCGCTCTTCG
The DNA here is from genome assembly GCA_902796785.1 of Fibrobacter succinogenes. Classification (GTDB taxonomy): domain Bacteria; phylum Fibrobacterota; class Fibrobacteria; order Fibrobacterales; family CADBQJ01; genus CADBQJ01. The sequence continues at coordinate 5,685 of CADBQJ010000045.1, read as the reverse complement.
GGCCCGAGCCCGGCTGGACCGGCGCCGGCCCCTTCCTCTTCGTCTCCGTCGCGATGTGGGTGGCCGACAGCGGCGCCTATTTCGCCGGACGCCTCTTCGGGCGCCACAAGCTCTGCCCGGGCATCAGCCCCAAGAAGACCGTCGAAGGCGCGGTGGGCGGCGTCCTCCTGACCCTGGCCTACGCCCTGGGGGTCGCCCCGTACTGGATGCCGCAGCTGCAGGGCGCCGAGACCGTCCTGGCGGTCGGCCTCGTCCTCGCGCTCGCCTCGATTGTCGGCGACCTGCTGGAATCGGCGGTGAAGCGCTCCTGCGGCGTGAAGGACTCCTCGCGCCTCTTCCCCGGCCACGGCGGCCTCTACGACCGGTTCGACAGCCTCTTCTTCGCCGCGCCGGTCGCCGTCTCCGTCCTGGAACTCCTCTTCTGGGGCGGCATCGGCGCCTCCATCTTCTAGTCATCCCCCTTTTCGGGACGGAGCGGTTATGGCACGGAAACAGCGTTTGGCGCTCCTTGGCGCGACCGGCAGCATCGGCACCTCCGCGCTGTCGGTGATCGACATCCACCACGACAGGTTCGAGCTGGTCTCCGTCGCCGCGAAGTCCAGCTGGGAGAAGGTCGCCGCGATCGTCCGCAGGTACGGGCTGAAGAAGGCCGTGATGTGGGACGAGGAGGCGGCGGAGAAGCTGCGCGCCGCGACCGGGATCGAGGTGCTTTCGGGCACCGACGGGCTCGTCGCCATGACCACCGACCCCGACGTCGACGTGGTGCTCAACGGGCTCGTGGGGGCCATCGGCTGCCTGCCCACGCTCCGCGCGATCGAGGCCGGCAAGAAGGTGGCGCTGGCCAACAAGGAGAGCCTGGTGATGTCCGGCGAGGTGGTCTGGAAGGCCCTCGCGGCGCATCCCGAGGCGGCGCTGCTCCCCGTGGACTCCGAGCATTCCGCCATCTTCCAGTGCATCGGCTCCCGCCCCGCCGAGGAGATCGAGACGATCCAGCTGACCGCCTCCGGCGGCCCCTTCCGCGAGCTGCCCGCGTCGGAGTTCGCCTCCATCACGCCCGCCCGCGCGCTGAAGCACCCCACCTGGAACATGGGGACCAAGGTGACCATCGACTCCTCCACCCTGATGAACAAGGGGCTCGAGGTGATCGAGGCGCACTTCCTCTTCCGCGCCTCCTACGACGACATCCGCGTCGTCGTCCATCCGCAGAGCATCGTCCACTCGATGGTGCAGTTCCGCGACGGATCGTTGATGGCGCAGCTGGCCGCGCCCGACATGCGGCTCCCGATCCTCTACGCGCTCAGCCATCCCGACCGCTGGCCCTTCCCGATGGAGCGCGCCGACCTGGCGAAGATCGGGACCATGACCTTCTTCGCGCCCGACGTGGAGCGCTTCCCCTGCCTGCGCGTCGCCTTCGAGGCCGGACGCCGCGGCGGCACCGCCCCCGCGCTGATGAACGCCGCGAACGAGATCGCCGTGCCCGCCTTCCTCTCCGGGAAGATCCCCTTCACGGGAATCCCCGCGCTGATCGAGGGCGTCCTCTCCCGCGCGACGGTCGTCGACGACCCGACCATCGGGCAGATCCTCGAAGCCGACGCGCTCGGACGCCGCCTGGCCTCCGAAGCCGTCGAGTCCGGCGCGGTCGCGAAGTAGCGGGGGAGGCGATGAAGTTCTCGTTCTGCCCCGACTGCGGCGCGGCGCTGGAGCCGCGGGACCTCGGCGACGAGGTCGGCGTCCCCTGGTGCGTCCGCTGCGACAGGCCGTGGTTCCCCGTCTTCCCCGTGGCCGCCATCGTCCTGGTGATCGGCCCCGACGGCCGGGTCCTCCTGCTGCGGCAGAATTACATATCCACGGAATTCCGCAACCTCGTCTCGGGCTACGTCGCGCCCGGCGAAACGGCCGAGCAGTGCGCCCGCCGCGAGGTGCGCGAGGAGGTCGGCCTCGACGTGGACGACCTGAGGCTCCAGGGCACCTGGTGGTTCTCGAAGAAGGAGATGATGATGGTCGGCTTCGTCGCCCGCGCGTCGCGGACGGAGCTGAAGCTCTCCTCCGAGGTGGACGGCGCCGAGTGGGTCGAGCCCTCCGAGGCGATCCGCCTGGTCCACCAGAGCGCCGAGTCGGTCTCGCGGATCCTGGTCTCCCGCTGCCTCGAAGGCCGATTCTAGCGCGTTTCGGCCGTTTTCGGCCCTTTCGGAATTTTTTTCGCCGCGCCCCTTGCCGAAAGCGCGCGGAGGTGGATATATTCGGGGCCATGACGAACGCGACGAAATCGCTCATCCGCTTCTGGTGGCGCCGGAACTCGACATAGAGTCCGGCATTTGTCGCAATCTCACAGGATTTCAACAAAGGCTTCCGGACTCCCGGAGGCCTTCTTCGCTACAAGACTGAAAGCTCCCCGGGGGAACGGCGGCCGACATCGGCCCGAGGGCCGGAGGAGCAGCATGGCAACCACGACCAAGGAAAGGCACGTCACCGAGCGCCCGGGGTACGAACCGCGCGTCGACAGCGTCTACGAGGCCCTGCCCGGGGAACGGTACACGCCGTTCTCGCTGGGGAAGAAGCTCGGCGCGAAGGCGATCTTCGAATCGGCGAGCTTCGCCCACGGGCGCAGCCGCTATTCCACGCTGATGGTGGACGAGGGATTCCGCCTGAGGCAGAACGAGAAGGACGTCACCATCGTCGTCGACGGCGAGGAGCGCGTCTTCCTGAAGGAGGGCGAGGGCGACGTCCTCGACGCCCTGGCGATGATCTCCGCCGAGAACACGGTGCCGCCGAACCGCATCCCGATCCCCTCCTCCGGCGTGGGCTACCTGGGCTACGAGTTCTGCGCGCGCTGCGACGCGATCCGCCTGGCCCCGCAGGCCGACGAGCTGAACATCCCCGAAGCGGAATTCCTGGTCGGCCACATCTACGTCGTCTTCGACCACTTCACCGAAAAGCTCCACCTCTTCGCGCTGAACTACGAGGAGCACAAGATCGACCTGCGCGCCGCCATCGACCGCGTCAAGGCCCGCCTCGCCGACCTGGACTTCAGCTACCTCGCGCCCGAGCCGGCCTACGGCAAGGGGATCGCGACGACCGACCTCGGGCGCTCGCGGGAGGAATACGCGGAGAAGGTCGCCGAGCTGAAGAAGCGCATCGTCGCCGGCGACATCGTGCAGGCCGTCCCCTCGCGCCGCGTGCGGTTCGCGAGCGACGTGGAGCCGCTCGACCTCTACCGCCGCCTCCGCACGGTGAACCCCTCGCCCTACATGTTCTACCTGGACTACGGCACGCACCAGTTCATCGGCGCCTCGCCCGAAAGCCTGGTCCGCGTGCGCGACGGGATCGCCGCCATCCACCCGATCGCGGGCACCCGCCGGCGCGGCAAGGACGACGCCGAGGACGAATCGCTCGCGAAGAACCTGAAGGGCGACCCGAAGGAGCGCGCCGAGCACCTGATGCTGGTGGACCTGGCGCGCAACGACCTCGGCCGCGTCTGCGAGCCGGGCTCGGTCGAGACGACCAAGTACATGGAGTGCGAGAAGTTCAGCCACGTCATCCACCTGGTCTCCGACGTGCAGGGCCGCGTGGCCGCGGGCAAGCGGGCGATCGACGTGCTGCGCTCCGCCTTCCCCGCCGGGACGGTGAGCGGCGCGCCGAAGATCTCCGCCATCGAGATCCTCTCGGGGCTGGAGAAGGTCAAGCGCCGCTTCTACGCCGGCGCCGTGGGCTACATGGAATCCGACGGCGACCTCGACTTCTGCATCGCCATCCGCTGCTGCCTCAAGCAGGGCAAGACCGTCGTGCTGCAGGCGGGCGGCGGCATCGTCGCCGCGTCGGACGCCGACCGCGAATTCGAGGAGACCAACGAGAAACTGGGCGCCATGCGCGCCGTCCTGGAAGGGGAGAACTGAAATGATCGTCATCGTCGACAACTACGACTCCTTCACCTACAACGTCTACCAGGCGCTCGCGAAGATCACGCCCGAGGAGATCCGCGTGGTCCGCAGCCGCGAATGCACGGTCGCCGACCTCGAGGCGATGAATCCGAGCCGGCTCGTCGTGAGCCCCGGCCCGGGAAGGCCCGAGGACGCGGGCATCTCGGTCGAGGCCATCCGCCGCTTCGCCGGGAAGATCCCGATCCTGGGCGTCTGCCTCGGCCACCAGGCCATCGCGTACGCATTCGGGGCGAAGATCGTCCAGGCGAAGTTCATCAAGCACGGCATCGCAGAGGAGATCGACCTCGACGGGCGCGGCCTCTTCCGCACCATCGGGAAGAAGAACGTCTTCACGCGCTACCACAGCCTGGTCGTGGACGAAGCGACGCTCCCGCCGGAGTTCGAGGTGACCGCCCGCGCCTCCGACGGCGACGTCATGGGGATCCGCCACCGGACGCTCCCGATCGAGGGGGTGCAGTTCCATCCCGAGTCGATCGCGAGCGGCCGCGCCGACGAGTTCTTCAAGGCGTTCCTCAACTACCGCCGCGAGCCGCTGGACGTGCGCGGCATCCTGAACGCGCTCATGGAGGGGAAGGACCTTTCGCGCGAGACCGCCGAGACCTTCATGGAGGACCTCACCGACGGCATCATGGACGAACGCCAGATGGCGGGCATCCTCACGGCCCTCTTCGCGAAGGGGCCGAGCGCCGACGAGATCGCGGGCTGCGCGGGGGTGCTCTCCCGCAAGAAGCGCCGCTTCCCGCGTACGGGCGACGATCTCCTCGACATCGTGGGGACCGGCGGCGACGGCAAGGGGAGCTTCAACGTCAGTTCGCTCTCGGGGCTGATCGCCGCCAGCTGCGGCGCGAAGGTGGCCAAGCACGGCAACCGCGCCGTCTCGAGCAAGTCGGGCGCCGCGGACTTCTACATGGCCGCCGGCTTCAGGCTCGACATGACGCCCGAGAAGGCCGCCTCCGTCCTCGACCGCACCGGCTTCGTCTTCCTGATGGCCCCGGTCTACCACGGCGCGATGCGCTTCGCCGCCCCCGTGCGCGCGGCGCTCGGCGTGAAGACGATCATGAACCTGCTCGGGCCGCTCACCAACCCCGCCGAGGCCAGGTACCTGATGCTCGGCGTCTACGGCAGGTCGGTGCTGGAGCCGTTCACGAAGGCGGCGAAGGCGCTGGGCGCGAAGCGCGTGGCGGTGGCCGTCAGCGACGACGGCTACGACGAGATCTCGCCCTGCGTGCCGACGACGATCGCCGAGATCCTCGAGGACGGCGTCTACCGCGAATACCGCATCGACCCGCGCGAGTTCGGCGTCCCCTCCGTGGACCCCGAGGAGCTCGCGGGCGGAACCGGCGCCGACAACTTCCGCCTGGCGCTCGACGTGCTTGAGGGGAAGGGGCGCCCCGCCATCAAGTACGCCTGCGCGCTCAACGCGGGCGCGGCGCTCTACGTCTGCGAACGGGCCTCTTCCATCAAGGAAGGGTACGACATGGCCATGAAGGCCATGGAGGACGGCTCGGTCCTGAAGAAGATCGCCGAAGTGGCCAGGGAGACGACGTCCGCGTAGGCGGGCGCGAACCGGAAGGAAGGAAACGATGGAAGAGGACATTCTGCGGCGCATCGTCGAAAGGCGCCGGGCGGACATGGAACGGTTCGGGCCGGAATTCGGCGCGGCCGTTCCTGCGGCGCGCCGCGTCGGCCGGACGGCGTTCCTCGGGGAGCCGGGCGCGGTCTTCGAGGTGAAGCGCGCCTCCCCCTC
>CADBQJ010000044.1 GCA_902796785.1 Fibrobacter succinogenes | reverse complement strand
TCGGTGGCCAGCACGTAGAGGCCGCCCAGCTCGGGCACGCCCGGGCCGAGCACGATGTCGGTGCCGCGGCCGGCCATGTTGGTCGAGATGGTCACGCGGCCGGCGTGGCCCGCGAGCTTGATGATCTCCGCTTCGCGCGCGTGGTTCTTGGCGTTGAGCACGTCGTGCGCGATCCCCTCGCGCTTGAGCCGCGCGGAGAGGCGCTCGGACTTCTCGATCGAGACCGTGCCGACCCGCACGGGCTGCTTCCGCTCGTGCAGCTCGCGGATCTTGGCGACGATGGCGTCCTCCTTCTCGCGGTAGCTGCGGTAGATCAGGTCCTGGTTGTCGATGCGGATGCAGGGCTTGTGGGTGGGGATGACCACCACCTTCAGGCCGTAGATCTCGTTGAACTCGCGCGCCTCGGTGTCGGCGGTGCCGGTCATGCCCGAGAGCTTGTTGTACATGCGGAAGAAGTTCTGGAACGTGATGGTGGCGAGCGTCTGGCTCTCGCGGCGGATCGGCACCTTCTCCTTGGCCTCGATGGCCTGGTGCATCCCGTCGGAGTAGCGGCGGCCCACCATCTTGCGGCCGGTGTTCTCGTCGATGATGACCACCTCGCCGTTCTCCACCACGTAGTCCACGTCGCGCTTGAAGATCGCGTGGGCCTTCAGCGCCTGGTCGATGTGGTGGACCCACTGCGCGTTCACGTCGCCGTAGAGGTTGTCGATGCCCAGCTGCTGCTCGCAGAACTTCACCCCCTCGTCGGTGAGGAGCGCCTGGCGCGCCTTCTCGTCCACGGTGTAGTGGACGTCGGGCTTCATCAGCGGGATGATGGCGTCGGTGCGGGCGTACTTGTCGGTGGAGTCCTCGGCGGGGCCGGAGATGATCAGGGGCGTGCGCGCCTCGTCGATCAGGATGGAGTCCACTTCGTCCACGATGGCGTAGTTGAGCTCGCGCTGCACCAGCTCCTCGCGGGTGACGGCCATGTTGTCGCGCAGGTAGTCGAAGCCGAACTCGTTGTTGGTGCCGTAGGTGACGTCGGAGCCGTAGGACTCGCGGCGCTGCGCCGGGGTCAGCCCCGCCACGATCAGCCCCACGGAGAGGCCGAGGAAGCGGTAGGCGAGCCCCATGGTCTCGGCGTCGCGCCGGGCCAGGTAGTCGTTGACCGTCACCACGTGCGTCCCCTTGCCCGAGAGGGCGTTCAGGTAGACGGGGCAGGCGGCGGCGAGGGTCTTGCCTTCGCCGGTGGACATTTCGGCGATGCAGCCGCGGTGGAGGACGATGCCGCCGATGAGCTGCACGCGGAAGTTCTTCATGCGGAAGGGGCGCACCGACTCGGGATGGAGCTCGCGGACCTTCGCGTAGAACGAGGCGGGGAGCATGACCTCCCATTCGCTCTTCTCCTCCAGCTCGGCGCGGGCGCGCAGGGCGGCCTCCTTCTGGTCGCCCAGGAGGTCCAGGTCGAAGCCGAACTCGGGCTTGACGGCGTTGATCATCCCCAGGCGGCGGTCGCAGGCCTCGCGGCAGACGGCGAAGGCCTCGGGGAGGATGTCGTCGAGCGTGGCGCCGCCGGCCAGCTTTTCGCGGAGGACCGCGGTCTGGGCGACGAGTTCCGCGTCGTCCATCGCCTCGTAGCGCGGCCCCAGCCCGTCGATCTCGTCGAGAATCGGGATCAGCTTCTTGATGTAGCGGGCGTGGGGGTCGCCGATGATCTTGTAGAGGACTTTGTCGATGATGGTCATCTGCTTCTCTTGCGGAAAGGGGGAGTCGTTCCCGGAACGGCGGGAAATCTAGAAATTCGGGCTTCGAGGGCCTTCCCGGTCGCCCTTCCGCCCGGGTCCGGCGCGCGGGGCGGCGAAGTCGAAGAGGACGACCCCCTTGAGCTTCGGGCGGCTTTTGAGGTAGTCCGAGAGCTTCCGCTCGGCCACGCCCCCCGCCTTGGAGGAGGCGTGCCGCAGAAGGGCCGTTTTCCCCGAATCCTGGACGACGAGGCCGACGTGGGTCGCCCAGAGCCAGTCGACGTCGTCGACGAAGGCGACCCCGGAGACGCGGAACCGGTCGGAGCGGAGCGTGTCGAAGAGGGCGACCGCCCGTTCGCGCGGGAGGTAGGCGAGCGAGGAGACCGGGTCCTCGATTCCCGCCGTGTCGAGCCCGTTGAGGGCGGCGAACTTCCGGCGGCCCATCGTCCGCTTCTCGACGACCTCGTCGGGGAAGGCGCGCGGGCGGACCAGGTCGCGGTTCCCGCCCCGCATCCAGTCGTCCACGAAGAAGTGGTTGCGGCTCGCGAAGTCCGGCTTCCCGCCGCGGTAGCGGAGCTCGGTCAGGCGCGGGAGGACCTCCTCGGGGTCCCGCGCGAGCGCGAGCGCGAGGACGTGCTCGACGAACGTGACGCAGTCCAGGCTGTCGGGCCGGATCAGCGGGCGGTCGGAGACCTCGCCGAACGCCCCCTCGCCCGTCGGGCCGCCGAGGTAGGGGCGCCCGAGCATCCGCTTCGAGAAGAAGTCGATCCGGCGCTCCAGCCCGGTCTCGCCGCGGCCCGCCTCCCAGTCCAGCCGCGCGAGGCGCAGTCCGGCCCGCTCGGCGTCCTCGTGGTCGGCGATCGACTTCCAGAGCGAGTCCATCAGGTCGCGGGCGGCCTGGTCGGGCCCCTTGTACCCGTTGACGTAGAGCGTCACGCAGAGGGTGTCGCCCAGGGCGGTGGCCACGTAGCCCGCCAGCCCCTGCACGCCGCCCACGTATCCGGTCTTGAAGCGCGTGCGGTAGCCGAACTCCAGCCGGGGCATGCGCGTGCCGGCGTCGGGCCAGGCCAGCGAGCTCCACCACGCGTCGAGCCGGGGGGAGCGGAGCATGAACTGCAGCAGCTTGTTCATCTCGCGCGGAGTCACGCGGTTGCCCAGCGAAAGGCCCGAGCCGTCGAGCAGGGTCATCCTCGAGGTGTCGATCCCGGCTTCGGCCAGGAAGCGCCGCTCGGCGCGCAGCCCGTTCTCCACGCTCGGGACGCCGCCCTCCTTCGCGCCGATCTGGCGGAGGAGCGTCTCGGCGTAGAAGTTCTGCGAGCGCTGGTTGATCTCGGCGACGATGGAGCGGAGCGGGACGGTCGTCATCCGCAGCTCGCCGTGGAGCGGGAGCGGGGAGGGGGCGCTTTCCGGGACGACCTCGATCCCCGAGAGGCGCATCGCCTCGCGGAAGGCCTCCTCGAACCAGAACTGGCTCTGCCGCACGGGGATCACCGCCTCCATCGGCATCGCGTCCGCGCCGATCTCGCCGGTCACCGTCACCTTGTCGTCCAGCCGGTCGAGCGCGTAGCGGATCCTGCGCCGCTTGCCCGCGACGGTCTTCGCGCCGGAGCGGTCCACCTCGAACAGCGGGAGGTTCGGCTGCACCGAGACGGTCACCGAGTCGCCCGGGGCGGCCCCGGGGAGGATGCGCAGCAGCGCGCAGTTGTCGTTGAAGGCCAGCGCGGTGACCTGCGCGCCGTACCAGCTGTCGAGGAAGCGGCGCTCCCAGGTCTCGGGCGAGGGCGGGTCGGGGTACCAGAAGCGGTCCACCTCGATCTCGCCCACGAGCGTGTCGACGCCGAGCGCGCGGAGCGAGTCGCACCAGGAGCGCAGCACGAAGAGCGGGTCGCCGTAGAACCGCCCGGAGACGCTCGGGTCGCCGCGGCCGACGATGGAGAGCCGGCCGTGGAAGCGCCTCCCCTCGGGATGCCCGTAGAGGCGCAGCAGGGTCTGGGGCGCCCAGTCCTCGGGGAAGGTCGCGAGGGCCGTGGAGGTGACCACCAGCTTGAGCGTGGAGGCGGGCGTGAAGGCGGTGTCGGGGCGGACGGCGTGGAGGTAGCCCCCCGCCCGGGCCGAATGGACCACCAGCCCGATCCGGCCGCCGAGGCCGGAGCTGTCGAAGGCGTCCAGGAGCCGGCGCTCGAAGGCCGCCCGCGGCGCCGTCTGCTTCAGCCCCCACGCTTCGCTCGACGGCGTGCGGACGACGGTGTCCGGCGCCGCGGGCGCCTTCGCCCCGAAGAGCGGCGCGCAGAGGAGGAGCGCCCAGAGCGGGGCCAGACGCGGGAGGCGGGGGAGCGGACGGCCGGGCATGGGCTACCGCGGGACGCAGATCCGGGCGAAGCGCCCGAAGAAGTCGGGGAAGGTCTTCGAGACGCAGCCGGGGTCGAGGATCGTCACGGGGACGCCCCCGAAGGCGGCGAGCGCGAAGCACATCGCCATCCGGTGGTCGTTGTAGGTCTCGATCGTCGCGGGGCGGAGTTTTTCGGGCGGGAGGACCGAGAGGAAGTCCGGCCCCTCCTCGACCTCGGCCCCGAGCTTGCGCAGCTCGGCCGCCATCGCGGCGATGCGGTCGGTCTCCTTGACGCGCCAGTTGCCGATCCCGCGGATCGTGGTCCGGCCCTTCGCGAATAGGGCGGCCGTCGCCAGCGTCATCGCCGCGTCGGGGATCGCGTTGAGGTCGAGGTCCACGCCGCGGAGCCCCTCGCCGGGGCCCGCCTCGATCCAGTCGTCGCCGCGCTCCACCCTGGCGCCCATCTTCTCGAGCACGTCGGCGAAGGCGACGTCGCCCTGGACGCTCTTCCTTCCGGCGCCCTCCACGCGCACGCGCCCGCCGGCGATCGCGCCCGCGGCGAGGAAGTAGCTGGCCGCCGAGGCGTCGCCCTCCACGAAGAACTCGCCGGGCGAGCGGTAGCGGACGCCGTCGGCGGCGCCGCCGACCGAGAAGCGGGAGTAGCCGTCGCGCTCCGCCTCGACGCCGAAGTCGCGCATCACCGAGAGCGTCATGTCGACGTAGGGCCTGCTGACCAGCTCGCCCTCGATGCCGATCTCCAGCCCGCGTTCGAAGAGCGGGGCGGAGAGCAGGAGCGCGGTCAGGAACTGGCTGGAGGTGTTCCCCTTCACGCGGACCGCGCCGCCTTCGAGCGCCTTGCCGCGGATTTCGAGCGGGGGATACCCTTCGTTCTTCAGGTACGCGATCTCGGCGCCCAGGGAGCGCAACGCCTCCGCCTGGTCGCGGATCGGGCGCTCCTCCATCCGCTTCTCGCCCGTCAGGGTCCAGCGGCCCGGGCTGAGGGAGAGCGCCGCGCAGAGGGGGCGCATCGCGGTCCCCGCGTTCCCCAGGTCGAGCCGGAGCGGGACTTCGGAGCGGAACGGCCCGCCGGCGGACTCCACGGCCACGGCGTCGGGGAGCTCCTCGACCCGGACCCCGAGCGCGGCGAGCGCCTCCAGCATCCGGGCGGTGTCGTCGGAGCGCAGCAGGTTGCGCAGGACGGTCCTCCCGCCGGCGAGCGCCGCGGCCAGGAGCGCGCGGTTGCTCAGCGACTTCGATCCGGGAAGGCGCGCGGTCCCCTCGGCCTTGGCCAGGGGAGGGAGGACGATTTGCGACGGGCGTTCGCTCATGGCCCAAAATTAGGTTATTTAACTTTAGGGGCATGGAATGGACTTCCGAAAACATGGCGGCCAACGCCGCCCTCGTCCGCGAACGGATCGCCCGGGCCTGCGCCCGCGCCGGCCGCGACCCCGCGTCGGTCGCGCTGGTCTGGGTCTCCAAGACCAAGCCCGCCGAGGCCGTCCGCGCCGCCTACGGCGCCGGCGCCCGCGATTTCGGCGAAAACCGCGTGCAGGAGCTGGTCGCCAAGTTCTCCGACCCGCTCCCCGGCGTCACGCGCCACCTCATCGGGCCGCTCCAGTCCAACAAGGCGCGCAAGGCCGTCGCGCTCGCCGACGTGATCCACACCGTGGCGTCGATGGACCTGGTGCGCCGTCTCGACGCCCTGGCCGCCGAGGCGGACCGCACGCTGAAGATCCTCTTCCAGGTCAACGTCTCGGGCGAGGCCACCAAGAGCGGGCTTTCGCCGGCGGAGCTTCCGGCCTTCCTCGCCGCGCTGCCCGAAAGCGGCCGATTGTTATATTCCGGACTGATGACCATCGGGCCGAACACGGGGAATCCCGAGGACGCCCGCGGCCCCTTCCGGACCCTCCGCGCGCTGCGGGACGACGTTCTCGGCAGCGACGCGCGCTTCTCCCGGTTCGTCGAGCTCTCCATGGGGATGACCGACGACCTCGAGGTGGCGGTGGAGGAGGGGGCGACCCTCGTCCGCGTCGGCACGGCGCTTTTCGGCGCCCGGGACTACGGCGCGGCAAACAAGGAGCGATGATGGAATTGACGCCTCTGGACATCCGCAAGCAGGAGTTCCGCCGCAAGAGCTTCGGCGGGCTCGACCCGGCCGAGGTCGAGGGGTTCCTCGAAATGGTCGCCGCCGAGTTCGAGCGCCGGCAGCACGAGAACGCCGACCTCCAGGAGAAGCTGAAGCAGGCCAAGGAGCAGATCGCCCACTTCCGCTCCATCGAGCAGACGCTCCAGGAGGCCGCGGTCACCCTCCAGCGCACCCTCGAGGAGCGCAAGGTCGACGCCGAGCGCGAGGCCGGCTTCATCGTCGCGCAGGCCCGCGCCGAGGCGCAGCGCGAGACCGAGGCCATCCGCAGGGAATCCGAGACGCTGCGCGGCGACGTGCAGCAGCTCCGCAACCAGCGCGCCAACTTCTTCGTCCGCTTCCGCTCGCTGCTCCGTTCCCAGTGGGACCTGCTCGAGGCCCTGGAGCACGACGGCGCGGAAGGCCCCGAGACCTCCTCCAAGCCCGCCTCCGAAGACATCTCCTTCCGCAACCGCCGCGCCCAGCGCGTGCAGGGCGCCACGATGTCCGTCCCGGTCGTTCCGGCCGGGGACAAGGCCCCCGAGGCGCCCGCCGCCCCGTGAGGATCAAGGTCAAGACCACGCCGCGCTCCAGGGTCGTCCGGCTGGACGAGCCCGGCCCCGACGGCGTCTGGCAGGCGCGCGTCCAGGCGCCTCCCGTCGACGGCAAGGCCAACGAGGCGGTCGTCCGGCTGCTGGCGGAGAGGTTCGACGTTCCGAAGAGCAGGATTTCCCTCGTCTCCGGCGAGACATCGCGGCTGAAGACGTTCGAAATCCCCGATCCGTAGCCGTTTCCGGGACGCCGTCGCATTATTGTTGCTTTCGGAAAACAATCTTCGCCTTCTTTTTTTTATAACTTTGTCGTCGTAGAACCAATCCTTCCAACGGGGATCCGTCCATGTCCAAGGAACTCAGCCTCGGCTTTCTGCTGATGAAAACCTCCCGCGTCGTCTCCTATCTCTACCGCAAGGAACTGATGTCCATCAACATCGGCGCGCCCCAGAGCTCCATCATCCTCGTCCTGAACGAAGCCGGCGAACTCTGCCAGACCCAGATCAGCTCCGCCCTCAACCTCGACAAGGCCAACGCCTCCATCCTCCTCAAGCACATGGCCGAGGACGGGCTCGTCAAGAGCCGCCAGGACGGCCGCGACCACCGCAAGAGCATCTTCTCGCTGACCCCCGAAGGCAAGAAGTACGTTCCGAAGATCTGCGAAGTCGACAAGCGCGTCAGCAAGGACGTCGAGCAGATCCTCGGACCCCAGCTGGCCAAGCAGGCCCAGAAAATCCTCCAGAAATTCCACGAAGACCAGCGCCGTCTGTAGAATCGGGCGTTTCTCTTTCTAGATTTGGCGGGCCCGCCGCGGGCGGGCGGCCGCCGTTCGCGTTCAATCGTACGAACCGGACGAGCGCCGGAAACCCGCGAGGATCGACATGCTCGAATTCGTCTTCCCCGACGGCTCCGTCCGGGAGTTCCCCGAAGGGACCACCGGCCTCCAGATCGCCCAGTCCATCGGCCCCCGCCTCGCCCAGCAGGCGATCGGCGTCAAGGTCGGCGAGACGGTCTACGACCTCTCCCGCCCGCTCTCCGAAGGCGGCGCCCTCCGCGTCATCACCCCGAAGAACGACGACCCCGACGCCCTGATGCTGCTGCGCCACAGCTGCGCGCACGTGCTCGCCGAGGCGATCTGCGACCTCTTCCCCGGGACCAAGCTCGCCTACGGGCCGGCGATCGAGAACGGATTCTACTACGACCTCTCCACCCCGCGCCCCCTCTCCGAGGAGGACTTCGCCGCGATCGAGGCGAAGATGGCCGAGCTGATCGCGCTCGACCGCCCGTTCGTCCGCTGCGAGACCGGCGTGGACGAGGCGATGCGCCGCACCGAGGGCGACAAGTACAAGCGCGACAACGTGGAACGCGCCATCGCCCGCGCCAAGGAGGCCGGGAAGGAGCCCGTCCTCTCCTTCTACTCCAACGGCGACGCGCCCGATGCCTGGAGCGACCTCTGCGCCGGCCCGCACGTGCCGAGCTCCGGCTTCCTCAAGGCCTGCAAGGTGCTCTCCGTCTCCGCCGCCTACTGGCACGGCGACCAGAGCAGCGACTCCCTCACCCGCGTCTACGGCACCTGCTTCGCCGACGCCAAGGGGCTCAAGGACTACCTGCGCTTCCTCGAGGAGGCCAAGAGGCGCGACCACCGGCGCCTGGGCCGCGAGCTCGACCTCTTCCACCTCGAGGAGCACTCGCCGGGCATGGTCTTCTGGCACCACAAGGGGACCCTCCTCTACAACGCCGTCGTGGACCACGTCCGCAAGACCATCCTCTCGCGCGGCTATCAGGAGGTGAAGACCCCCGAGCTGGTCGAAAAGCACCTCTGGGAGCAGTCGGGCCACTGGGCCAAGTACCGCGAGGCGATGTTCGTCGCCCCCACGACGGACGGCGCGCAGTTCGTGGTCAAGCCGATGAACTGCCCGTGCCACATCGAGATCTTCAAGCAGGGGCTGAAGAGCTTCCGCGACCTGCCGCTGCGCATGAGCGAGTTCGGCAAGTGCCACCGGTTCGAGCTGGCCGGCACGATGCACGGCATCATGCGCGTCCGCGGCTTCACGCAGGACGACGCGCACATCTTCTGCACCGAGGAGCAGAT
>CADBQJ010000043.1 GCA_902796785.1 Fibrobacter succinogenes | reverse complement strand
TGCTTGTGCTTGCCGGCGACGCCCATGGTGACGAGCATGTCGAACCGGATGCCGTTGGCAAGCCGGACCGTGCAGCCCGGGGCGAGGTCGAAGGCGGAGAAGTCGACGGGGGAGATGACGCTGGTGCTGTAGGAGAGGTCGAGCAGCAGGTCGAAGGGCTTGAAGAGGCGGATGCGGTGGAGGGCGTCGCCCTCGAGGATGACCGGTTCGCCGTAGTTGAGGCCGTCGAAGAAGGAGGCCCGGAAGGACCAGAGGACGCTCCAGCGGCGGATGAGTGCGGTGTAGAGGGCGTATTCCGCGGCCACGCCCCACTCCTCGCCGAACTGCAGGTCCACCTGGATCGCCTCGATCTTGGAGACGCGCACGCGGCCGCCAACGTCCAGGAGGAGGCGGTTGTCGTCCTCGCCCGGGAGGTCGTAGTGGTCGTACTGCAGGCGGGCGCCGAATTCGAGGAACTCGTTCACCCCGAGCGTGACGCCGACGGGGATGTCGAGGTTGCCGTCCCAGGGGGTGGCGAAACCGCCGAAAACGTCGAACCGGTCGCGCAGCGGGGGCTGCTGGACGATCTGGTAGCGCGCGTCGTGGATCGGATTGAGCGCGTAGGCCGGAATCGCGACCGCGAAGAAGAGCAGCGCAAGGGTTCTTTGACGTAAAACGAACGACATCATTCTAAATTTAGTTTCGTTCGGCGGATTCGGGCCGCTTCCGCCGGCGCTTTTGTTCCTCTTTCCGGAAGGCGAAACATGTCCAATGCCCCCAAAACACGTCCGGAGCTCGCCTCGCTGGGCGACTACGTCCCCGGAAAATCGATCGACGAGGTGCGCGCCAGGTACGGCCTCGCGACGGTGATCAAGCTCGCCTCGAACGAAAACCCCCTCGGCCCCGCCCCCCGCGCCGCCGACGCCGCGCTCCACGCCCTGGCCGACGCCCATCGCTATCCGCAGGGGAACGCCCCCGTCCTCACCAGGACCCTGGCCCGCTACCTCGGGGTCGCGGAGGAGAAACTCGTCTTCTCCAACGGCTCCGACGAGATGATCCAGATGATCGCCGAGGCCTGGCTCCCCCCGGGAAGCGAAGTCCTGATCTGCGAACCGACCTTCAGCGAATACCGCTTCGCCGCGCAGCTGGCCGGCGCGACGGTCCGCGCCCTTCCCCTGAAGGAGGGCCGCTACGACGCCCGCGCCCTCGCGGAGGCCGTCACCGAAAGGACCGCGGCCGTCTTCGTCTGCAACCCCAACAACCCCACCGGCGGCTGGCTGGGCCGCGAGGAGCTGCTCGGGCTGCTGGAGGCGCTCCCGCCCCGCGTGCTGCTCGTGGTCGACCAGGCCTACGGCGAGTTCGCCCCGGCCGCCGGCGCGACGGACTACGACGACCTGCTCGACCAGACCGACCGCCCCAACCTGCTGCTCCTGCGCACCTTCTCCAAGCTCTTCGGGCTGGCCGGGCTGCGCGTGGGCTACGCCGTCGGCGCCCCCGAGCTGATCCGCGCCCTCTACAAGGTCAAGCAGCCCTTCAACGTCGGCCTCGTCTCGCAGGCCGCCTGCGTCGGCGCCCTCGAGGACGTCGAGCACCAGCAGCGGTCGCTCCGCCTGGTCCGCGAGGGGATGGCCTTCCTGCGGGGCCTCTTCGCCGAATGGGGCTGGACCGTCCTCCCCAGCGCCGCCAACTTCCTGGCCGTCCGCCCCTCCGAAGGGGAGGCGACCGACCTGGTCGACGCGCTCGAGCGCCAGGGGGTCATCCTCCGGTCGATGAAGAGCTTCGGCATGCCCGACTTCTTCCGGATCACCGTGGGGACCAAGGCCGAAAACGCCGAATTCGCCCGCCTGGCCGGCGCCTGGCGCGACGCCCGGAGGAACGCGAAATGAGCGACCTTTCCGATCTCCTGCGCCTGGCGCAGGGGGCGGCCGACGCCGCCCGCGCCGAAATCCTCCGCCACTGGCGGAGCTCGCTCCAGGTGGAGTTCAAGGCGGACAACACCCCGGTCACCGTCGCCGACAGGAACGCCGAGGAGACCATCCGCGCCTATCTGCGCGGGCGCGACTCCGGCTTCGGCTTCGTCGGCGAGGAGTTCGGCCGCGAAAAGGGGAAAAACGGCGTCGTCTGGGTGATGGACCCGATCGACGGAACCAAGTCCTTCGTGCGCCGGGTGCCCCTTTTCGGCACGCTTCTGGCCTGTTTCCGCGACGGACGCCCCGTCGTCGGGCTGATCGACCTGCCCGCGCTGGGTCGCCGCGTGTGGGCCTCGGCCGGCGCCGGCGCCTTCGTGGACGGCGAACCGGCCCGCGTCTCCTCGGTCGACGACCCCGCGAAGGGGTGCCTGCTGAGCGGGACGGTCAACACCTTCGAAACCGCCGGGCTGGGGGAGGAGTTCCACTCGCTCCGCCGCCAGTTCGGCCTCTACCGCGGCTGGGGCGACTGCTTCGGCTACTTCCAGGTGGCCTGCGGCCAGGCCGAGGCCATGGTCGACCCCGTCGTCTCGATCTGGGACGTGGCCCCCTTCGCCGTGCTCTTCCAGGAGGCCGGCGGCCGGTTCAGCGACCTGAAGGGGTCGCTGCGGATGCTCGGGACGGTCGACTCCGACGCCCCGCTTTCGAGCGACGACTGCACGGCCGTGGCCACCAACGGCCTGCTCCACGACCGCGTTCTCGAGGCGTTCGCCGGAAGAAATCCGCCCAAAACTTGCTAGATTAGCCGCATCATGACGAGCGCCCGAAAGGTCTTCATCTACGACACCACCCTCCGCGACGGCAACCAGGCCCGCGGGATCTCGCTTTCGCTGGCGGACAAGCTCCAGCTGACCCGCCGTCTCGACGAATTCGGGGTGGACTACATCGAAGGCGGGTGGCCCAACCCCACCTCCACGCTCGACCGCGAGTTCTTCAAGGCCGTCTCCTCGGTTTCGCTCCGCCACGCCAGAATCGCCGCCTTCGGCTCCACCCGGCGCCCGGGCAACCGCTGCGACGACGACCCCACGCTGCGCTCGCTGCTCGCCTGCGGCGCCCCCGTGCTGACCATCTTCGGCAAGAGCTGGGACCTCCACGCCACCGAAGTGCTCCGCACCACGCTCGACGAGAACCTGAGGATGATCGAGGAGTCGGTCGCCTTCCTCCGCAGGAACGTGGAGGAGGTGGTCTACGACGCCGAGCACTTCTTCGACGGATACAAGGCCAACCCCGAATACGCGATGAAGACGCTCGAGGCCGCCGCCGCGGGCGGGGCCGACGTCATCGTCCTCTGCGACACCAACGGCGGCATGGCCCAGAGCTGGCAGGTGGCCGAAATCGTGGAAAAGGTCGCCGCGCGCGTTCCCGCGAAGATCGGCATCCACGCCCACAACGACTGCGGCACCGCCGTGGCCAACTCCCTGGCCGCCGTCCAGGCGGGCGCCGTCCAGGTGCAGGGGGTGATGAACGGCTACGGCGAGCGGTGCGGCAACGCCAACCTCGTCACCATCGTCCCCGACCTCGTCTTCAAGATGGGGCTCTCCGTCTCGTGCGGCGAAAACCTCGCCGACCTGCGCCGGCTCAGCCTCGACCTCGACGAGACCGTCGGCCAGCCCAGCGACATCCGCGCCCCCTACGTGGGGGCGGCCGCCTTCGCCCACAAGGGCGGAGCGCACATCGACGGCGTCTCCAAGCTGGCCTCCAGCTTCGAGCACCTCGACCCCGCCAAGGTGGGGAACGCCCGCGAGTTCATCGTCTCCGACCAGGCCGGCGGCGCGCTGGTGGTGGAGCGCCTGCAGAAGATCGTCCCCGAAATCGACAAGCACGACCCCGCCGTGGGCGAGATCCTCGCGGAGGTCAAGCGCCTGGAGCGCGAAGGGTACCAGTTCGAGACCGCCGACGCGTCGTTCGAGCTGCTGGCCCGCCGCGCGCTCGGGCTGTGGCGCACCCCCGTCGAGACGCTCGGCTACCGCGTGATCGAGGAGATGCGCGCCGGGGGAGTCCAGCTCTCCGAGGCGTCGGTCAAGATGCGCGTCGCGGACCGGATCCTCCACCGCGTGGCGGAGGGCGACGGCCCGGTGAACGCGCTCGACGCGGCGCTGCGGCTCACGCTCGAACAGGCCTTCCCGT
>CADBQJ010000042.1 GCA_902796785.1 Fibrobacter succinogenes | reverse complement strand
GCAGAGCAGCACGCCGTTGACCACCTGCTTGAGCGTGGGGTGCACTCCCCCGCGGAGCAGCGTCTGGTCGAGCGTGGAGCCGCGCCGCAGCGTCCCCTTCACCAGACGGTAGCGCAGCTCGGTCGGCTTCTCGATCTGCTCGTAGGCCAGCGAGTCGCCCACGCGGTAGAGGCGGTGGCGGACGATTTTGTCGGGCTCGTAGAAGAGCTCCTCCACGCGGGAGGAGTCGTCGTTCCAGCGCAGCGCGAGCTTCTCGCCGGCGCGGAGGTTGAGCATCTCCACTTCGTAGCTGAGGCGGCGGTGCACCTCGAGGAACTGCTTCTGGTCGAGCCCCATCTCCGACAGCGCCTGGAACATCCCCTGGCCGGGCTTGATCTCGCCGTGGACCCAGCGGTCGACCGTGTCGGCGGGGGCGGCCGCGGGCGCGGGCGCGGCGGGACGCTCCTCCTCCCCCTTCGAGCAGGCGCCGAAGGCGACGAGGAGGGCGACGATGGAAAGAAGCCGCGCGAAGGGGCCCGCGCAGGCGAAAAAACGTCGGTCGGACATCACAAAAAAGATAACAAGGTCTGTATCTTTGGGAGGTACGAGCGCGGGACTCCCCCGCCGAATCCACCACGCGAGGACGCGATGAACATCACCGAACTTCTCCGCCAGTGCAAAGAGAGCAAGCAGACGAAGCTGGACCTCTCGGGCCAGAAGCTCCGCATGCTCCCCGACGAGCTCTTCGGGCTGAAGCACCTCGAGGAGCTGATCCTCGACGGCAACGAGCTGGTCGAGATCCCCGAGGAGATCGGGAACCTGACGAAGCTGGTCCACCTGAGCCTCGGCCGCAACGACATCGTGGAGCTGCCGGCGACGATCGGGAAGCTGAAGAAGCTGAAGATCCTCTACGTGGGCTACAACATGCTCGACGCGCTGCCGCCGGAGATCGGCGAGCTGGCCGAGCTCGACAAGCTCAACGCCTCGAAGAACTCGCTGGGCGACCTGCCCGAGGAGATCGGGAACCTCCCGAAGCTCACGCAGCTCTCGCTCCACGACAACATCGTCGCCGAGCTGCCCGCGTCGGTCGGGAAGCTCAAGGCGCTGCGCAAGCTCTACCTCGACAACAACGCGCTGACCTCGCTGCCCGAGGAGATCGGCGACCTGAAGAAGCTGCACGAGCTGATCCTCTCCGGCAACCAGCTGCGCGCCCTGCCCGAGTCCATCGGGGAGATGACCGCGCTCGAGGAGCTCGTGGTGGACGACAACCAGCTGGCGTCGCTGCCCGAATCGCTGGCCGACGCCCCCGCGCTGAAGGTGATCAGCGCGCACGACAACCCGCTGGCCTCGCTGCCGCGGCGCCTGAAGGCGAAGAAGGACCTGAAGATCGACCTCTGAGCCGGAATCAGGATCCGGCCACGACCGTGCAGTTGCGGCCCTGGGCGATTCCCTTTTCCAGCGCGGCGTCGGCGGCGGCCAGGAGGTCGGCGCCGGTCTGCGCGTGGTCCGGGTAGACCGCCACGGCCATGGTGATCGTCGTGGAGAGGAAGTTGTCGCCGAAGGCCATGTGCATCTGCTCGACGGCCTTGCGCAGCAGCTCCGCGCGCTCCATCGTGATCTGCGCGCTGGCGCCGGGGAGAAGCACCCCGAAGCGGCCGTCGCGGAAGCGGCAGCAGACGTCCTCGGCGCGGATGCTCCCCAGGACGAACTTGGCCACCTCGTTGAGGAAGCAGTCGACGGCGGAGCGGCCGAAGACCTTGCCGATGTCCTGGTAGTAGTCGAGGTCGGCCACGACGAGCCCGACCGGCGCGTTGCGGCGCTTGGCGGCGTGCAGCTCGCGGGTCAGCGTCTCCTCGAGGTACTGCCCGTTGAAGACGCCGGTGACCGGGTCGCGCAGCGCCTGCGAGGCGAACTCGTCCTGCAGGCGGAGGTTGGCCAGGTAGAGCCCCACGCGGTCGGCGAAGGCGCGGGCCACGGCGATCCAGTTGGGGACGGCGCCCACGGCCGCCTCGGCGCGGTCGGTGCGCTGCAGGTGGAAGAGCCCGAAGAGGCGCCCCATGCCCATGATCGGGATGCAGAGGTACTCCCCTTCCTTCTGGGG
>CADBQJ010000041.1 GCA_902796785.1 Fibrobacter succinogenes | reverse complement strand
CGAAAAGAACCGCAAAACCCGCCTCCCCAGGCGGGTTTCGTTTTAGGCGGAGCGGTTCGAATGGCTAGTTTTGGCCCAGGAGCGAAAACATGGACACGAAACAGACGAAAAAGCCCTTTTTCTACGACGTCACCCTCCGCGACGGCAACCAGGCGCTGCGCAAGCCCTGGGACCTCGCCCAGAAGGAGATCGTCTTCCGCCAGCTGCTGAAGCTCGGCGTCCAGGGCGTCGAAGTCGGTTTCGCCGGCGCCTCGCAGATGGACTTCAAGGCCTGCCGCCACCTGGCGAAGATCGCCGCCGAGGTCGCGCCGCGGACGGTGGTCAGCTCGCTGGCCCGCGCCGTGGACCACGACATCGAGGAGGCCGCCCGCTCGGTCAAGGACGCGCCCTGTCCGCGCGTCCACACCTTCATCGCGCTCAGCCCCTTCACCATGGAGAACGTCCTCCGCAAGACGCCCGAGGAGGTGCGCGCCAAGGCGATCCACGCCGTCTCGCTGGCCAAGGAGATGCTCGGCCCGCAGGGAAGCGTGGAGTTCTCCGCCGAGCACTTCGGCGACTGCATGGACAACCTCGACTTCGTGATCGACGTCTTCCGCGACGTGATCGCCGCCGGGGCCGACACCATCAACCTCCCCAACACCGTGGAACGGTACCGTCCGCGGCTCTTCGTCGACATGGTCTCGAAAGTGGTCGAGGCGGTGGGCGACAAGGCGACGATCGCGGTCCACACCCACAACGACCTCGGCATGGCCACGGCCACCACGGTGGAGTCCTACTTCGCCGGCGCGGCCCAGATGGAGGTGGCGCTCAACGGCCTGGGCGAACGTGCGGGCAACACCAACTTCTACGAAGTGGCGGTGGCGCTCCACAACTGCGGCGTGGAGACCGGGCTGAACCTCGGCGAGATCTACGAGACCGCGCTGATGGTCTCCGAGCTCTCCGGCGTCTCCATCTACGCCAAGGCGCCGCTCATCGGCGCGGAGGCGGTGGTCCACCGCAGCGGCATCCACCAGGACGGCGCCAGCAAGACCAAGAACATGAAGAAGGGGGCCTACCGGCCCATCGACTTCTCGCTCATCGGCCGCGACGACAACGACGTGCTCGGCTTCACCAGCCAGAGCGGACGCGCCGCCGTCGCCGAAATCGTGAACAGCTGCGGCTACCCGATCTCGCTCTCCGAGGCCTCGGAGCTGCAGCCCGTCCTCAAGGCGATCTCCGAGCGCGAAGGCGAGCTCGACGCCGCGCGCGTGCTCGAGGTCTT
Organism: Fibrobacter succinogenes; assembly: GCA_902796785.1. Lineage (GTDB taxonomy): Bacteria > Fibrobacterota > Fibrobacteria > Fibrobacterales > CADBQJ01 > CADBQJ01. The sequence goes on along the minus strand of CADBQJ010000041.1, from coordinate 4,941 downwards.
CAAGGACCGCTTCGTCAACTACACCACGCGCCTCTGCTTCATCAGCGTCAACGGGCTGCGCGACGAGCAGCGCTTCGTCTTCACCTACAAGGTGGGCGACGAAAAGCGCGAGCGCTCCATCTCGGCCGAGGGGCCGATCGAGGCCTGCACCCGCCTGATGAAGGAGGAGGGGTTCGACGTGGAGCTGGTCAGCTACAGGCAGGGCGTGGTGGGCGAGGGCGACTCGCTCTGGAACGGCCGCGCGCTCTCCGAGATCGTCTTCCGCAACGGCGAGAAGACCGTGACCGGGCGCGGCGTGCACAACGACACGCTCGTGGCGAACATGAAGGCCGTCTTCGGGGCGGTTAACATGTTGTTCTTTAGAGAGTAAGATCCGGCGAATAATCGCGCGGGCCGTTCGGCTCCGCGCCAAGAGCGCTGGGATGGTGCTGGGGCGACCCGGGCGAATGAAAGAAGGCGATGCGCGGGCATCGCCTTTTTCGTCTTGGAACCGAAGGGCTTATTCTTCGGGGCGCTTGCGCTGGACGACCTTGCGGGTCTTGCGCTTGCCGGTGTCGACGGCGCCGTTGAACTTCTTTTCGAAGCGTTCGATGCGGCCGGCGGTGTCGAGGCGGTGCATCTTGCCCGTCCAGAAGGGATGGCTGTCGGCGGTCACTTCCATCTGCACCACGTAGTAGGTGACGCCGTCGATTTCGCGGGTTTCCTTGCTCTTGGCGGTGGAGCGGGTGATGTATTCGGCTCCGGTGGAAACGTCCACGAAGATGACCGGGTTGTAAGAGGGGTGGATTCCTTCCTTCATCTGAAAATCCTGGTAAGGCGTTTTGGGCGTGAGCCCTTCCAACATCGCGCAAATGTAGCAAAGAATCTGCTATTTTTGAAGGTGATGAGGCCGTTCCGGATTCCATTTGCCGCTTTTTCGCTCCTTTGCGCGACGCTTCTGGGCGGTTGCGGCGACGTGGACTACCAGCGCTACCGCACCGACCTGAAGACCGGCGACGAGGTTCCCCTCTACGAATGGCCCGATTCGGCCTATCTGGCCAACATCGACGCGATGCTCGCCGCCGAGGTGCTGACCGACGAGGCCCGCAAGGCCGACGTGGCCATCACCATCCGCCCCGGCCGCAAGATCGAGCCTCCCAAGGGGATCGGACACGCCGGCATCAAGGGGATGGACGCCGAGGAGATCGCCCGCATGCGTTCCCCCGCGCCGAAGGCCGCGCCCGCCGCCCGGAACGACGCCCCCGCCCCCGCGTCGGCCCGTCCCAGGCCCCGCGCCCGCTTCGCCGAGGAGTTCATGGCCGCGCTCGAGAAGATGGCCGCCGACCCCCGCGCCAAGGGCGTTTCGCAGGGGGTGACCGCCCTTCCCGGCGAGCAGCTGAAGCACCTGCTGGTGCGCCAGTACGGCACCGACGCCAACCGCCTGCCGCTGGGCGTGGTGGAATACCAGCTCAAACTGCTCAATCCCGGCGTCGATTTCGGGAATCTCGCCCCCGGCGAGTCGATTCTCCTCCCCAAACTCTAGGGCGCCGAAGCGGGCGCCGCCTGGCCCTGCGGGTCGGCCGGAGCCGGTCCGCCCAGCCCCAGCAGGTCGCTCTTCCGGATGGCCCGCGCCACGAAGAGCTGCCCGAAGGGGGAGAGCGTCCCGTCGCCCATGTGGAGCGGGTAGAGCGTGCCCGAGTGCTGCGCCTGGAGCCGCACGAAGGAGAGGAAGGGCTCCTCGAACCGCAGCTGGAGGAATCCGTTCGCGTCGCAGATCCGCGCGAGCGCCTCGTCGTACTCGCGCGCCAGCTGCGTCTTTTCGACGACGGGCGCGAAGGCGAGCGGGGGAGGGGCGCAGAAGAGGACGCGGCAGCGGCACTTGGTCTGGATGTCGTGCGCGTAGGCGGCCAGCGCGCGGGTGAAGTCGGCCGCGGGCAGTTCGTCGTTGACGTCGGTGAAGCCCACGGAGCAGATCACCGCCTGGGGACGGTGGCTGATGACGACGCGGGCGCAGTCGGCGCACATCTGCGCGATGGAGTTGCGCTCCTCGACGCCGTACCAGAACTTGAAGTCGAGACGGGGATGGTCGAGAAGGAGAAGATGCGCGGCCTTGTGCGCGGCGCCGTTCTCGGCGCCCCACCACGCATCCCCTGCGAAAACCACGGAAATGGGTTCGGCGGATGTCTCTTCTTCGGCCATCGGGGCCTCCGACGGGAAACCTTCTTTAAAGGAAACTACCTTATTTCGCCGCCCCGGGCGCGGTTTCGGGCTTGCGGACCAGCAGTTCCGCCGTCCCGTCCTCGAATTTGCGCCTTTTGAGAATCGGGAACCCCTCCGCCGCCAGCTGCCGCGGGATGTTCTCCTGCGGTTCGCCCGCGCCGATCTTCAGCCGGAGCAGCTCGCCGGGTTCGAGCGCCTCGAGCGTCATCCGCGCCTTGGCCCACCCCAGCGGGCAGGGGATCTTCCGCAGGTCGCGCTCGCGGACGCCGTCCTCGCCCGTGGCGCCGGCGCGGAGCGCGGCCAGCTTCGCCAGTTCGCGCCGCAGCTCCTCCTTGCGCGGCCCTTCGGGGCAGGCCGCCAGTTCGCGGAGCAGCGCTTCCGGAGCGGTTTCGGGATTGCTCATCTTTCTCAAAAATAAGCTAGCTTTCCCCAAAAGGACCAAAAGGAGGCCACCGATGAAGATTCTCTCCCGGAAATCCGCCGCGATGCTCGGCTTGGGCACGATGCTTCTGTTCGCCGGCTGCGCGGGCTCCGACCGCGACAAGGACGGCATCCCCAACGGCGCCGACCTCTGCGCCGAGGAGGCCGAGGACGTCGACGGCTTCGAGGACAACGACGGCTGCCCCGACCCCGACAACGACAAGGACGGCGTCTGCGACTCCTGGGTGGCCGAAAAGGGGCTCTCCGCCAAGTTCAAGAGCGTCTGCTCCGGCTCCGACAAGTGCGTCGACGTGCCCGAGGACAAGGACGGCTTCGAAGACGAGGACGGCTGCCCCGAAGAGGACAACGACAAGGACGGCATCCCCGACAAGTTCGACAAGTGCCCCGTGGACGCCGAGGACAAGGACGGCTTCCAGGACAACGACGGCTGCCCCGACGTGGACAACGACGCCGACGGCGTCTGCGACGAATGGGTCGCCAAGCAGAAGCTCTCCGACAAGTACAAGTCCGTCTGCGTGGGCGCCGACAAGTGCCCCAACGACAAGGAGGACAAGGACGGCTTCGAGGACACCGACGGCTGCCCCGACTCCGACAACGACAAGGACGGCGTGCCCGACTCGATGGACGAATGCCCGACGGCGGCCGGCCCCGGCGACAACAAGGGCTGTCCCGCCGTGGACGAGACCCCCCAGCTGGGCGAGCAGACCGAGCTGAACCTCCGCTTCGAAACCGGCACCGCGGCCCTCACCTACGAGGACGGCGTCCTGCTGGAGGAAAAGCTGGCCAAGCCCCTGATCGCCCATCCCGAGGACGTCGTCTACGTCTTCGTCTACATGCCCCAGTTCGAGCTGGAACTGGAGGAATACCTGACCGTGCTCAACGACCGGAGCAAGGCGATCAAGGAAGCCCTGGTGGGCAAGGGGGTCAAGGCCGACCAGGTCAAGATCCGCACCATCACGGCCGAAATCCTGGAAGGGGTCAAGGGCACGCCCGAAGACTACAACCAGGCCAAGCCCGTCCTCGTCAAGCGCAAGACGAAGAAGTAAAAGCGCCTCTTTCCCCTTCGAGAGCCCTCCGTCCGCGGGGGGCTTTTTCTACATTTGGTCATCCATTCCCACTCTTTGGAGCGAATTATGGCAAGACTCGGTGCAAACGACCTCCGCAAGCGCGTGAAGCTGCTGATCGACGGCCAGCCCCACGTGATTCTCGAATCCGACTTCGTGAAGCCCGGCAAGGGCCAGGCCTTCACCCGCATCAAGGTGCGCAACTACGTCAACGGCAAGATCATCGAACGGACCTACAAGTCGACCGAAACCGCCGAGTCGTGCGAAGTGATCATCAAGAAGGTCACCTACAACTACAACGACGGCGCCACCTGGTACTTCATGGACATGGACTCCTTCGAGGCGATCGAAGTCTCCAAGGAGCAGATCGGCGACGCCGCCAAGTGGATCCAGGACGGCAACGAATGCGAAGTGACGATCTGGGAAGGCCAGGTGCTCGAAGTGGTGCCCCCGATCTTCCAGGTCTACACGATCGTCGAAGCGCCTCCGGGAGAACGCGGCGACACCTCCGGGCGCGTGCTGCGCCCCGCCCTGCTCGACAACGGCGCCACCGTCCAGATTCCGCTCTTCGTGGAAGTGGGCGAAAAGATCAAGGTCGACACCCGCACGGGCGAATACGTCGAACGCGCCAAGTGATTCCCGTTGGTCTCCCGGGTGCTCCCGGGAGACCGCGGTTTTCCGAAGGGACCTGATGGACTCGATCAGGTCTCTTTTTCGTGCGTCCGGCGCGCTCGAGGCGAAGACGCCCCTGCTGGCCGCCGCCTCCGGAAGCGACCCCCTGCTGGACTGGTTCGAGACGGAGTCGTTCGTGGACGGTTCCGACGGCCCGCGCCGCCGGCTCTTCCTGCCGACGAGCCCCGAATTCCACATGAAGCGGCTCCTGGCCGCGGGCTGGGGCGACGTCTGGCAGCTGACGAGCGGCTTCCGCAACGGCGACCGCGGCGCGAGCCACCTGGAGGAGTTCTCGATCCTGGAGTGGTACCGCGCGGGCTGGAGCGACGAGCGGCTGATGGACGAGGTCCTGGAGATCTGCGCGCTGGCGCTCGGCAAGGAAAGGACCGCGGGCGCGAGGAAGACGACCTACGCGGAGGCGTTCGAGCGGTTCGCCGGGTGCGACCCGTTCGACCCGCGCGGCGTGACCGCCCCGACCCCGGAGGGGCGGGCCCTTTTCGAGGAGACCTGCCGCCGCGCGGGGGTGGACGCGCCCGAGTGCGACGGCGACGAACGCCTGCACTGG
>CADBQJ010000040.1 GCA_902796785.1 Fibrobacter succinogenes | reverse complement strand
CGTGATTGGACGCTTTGGAATGCACTAAAATTGCATTTCAACACAGCGTGAATAGCGAAGATCAGCTGGAAACAGCTAGAAACCAGAATTACCGCCTCTGCGCTCTTTTCCGCCTTTCCGGCGTCGGTCGGCCGCCTTTCCTCCTCGATTTTCAGGGTCGTTTCCATCGTTCGCTCCTCAGCATTCCCCGGCTTTGACAATATAGCGCCGTTGGCGCGACAATTTTGACGCGTTATCGTTCCGGGACGCGGCGCCGGCCCGTTTCGCGCGGAAAAGCGAAAACGGGGCCGCGAGGGCCCCGTTTCGTCCGGAAGGTTCCGAAGCTCCCTAGGTCAGGTCGCGCACCGCCTGGGCGATGTGTTCGACGTCCATGCCGTGGAGCTTGTAGAGGTGGTCGGCCAGGTAGGCGCTGCGGCCGAAGTGGTCGCCGATGCCGATCGAGCGGACGCCGTCGAGGCGGGCCCCCTTGACGACGAGCGCCTGGATGAGCTGGGCGCCCGCGCCGCCGGCGAGGACGTTGTCCTCCACCGTGACGAGACGGCCCTTGGCGCCGCGGACGTAGGGAAGGAGCGTGTCGGCGTCGGGATGGTTGACGAAGGCCGACTGCACCACGCAGGTGTCGATTCCCTCGCCTTCGAGGATCGAGGCGGCCTTGAGCGCCTTGGCCACGGGATAGCCCGCGGCGGAGACCACGACGTAGTCGTCGCTCTTGGGTTCGCGCAGCACCTGGGCCTTGCCCCAGGCGTAGTCGAGCCCTTCGCGGTATTCGGGGAGGAAGTTCTCGCGGCCCACGAAGATGATGGCGCTGCGGGAGCGCTTGCCGGCCTTGCGGTCTTCCCAGATGCGGCGCAGGGCGTGTTCCAGGTAGGCGGAGCCGTCGGCGGCGCAGGAGCAGCAGACCACGTCGGTCAGCGGAATGGCCGAAGTGGCGGCGAAGGCGGTGATGGCCTGGTGGGAGGCGCCGTCGGCGGCGTCCTGGAGGCCGTTGTGCGAGAAGATGGCCACCATCGGCGCGCCGGAGAGGGCCGCCATGATGAGGGGCAGGTTGCCCTTGGTGATGCCGAACTGGGCGAAGGTGTCGACCACCGGAACGTAGCCCGCCTTGGAGAGGCCGGAGGCCAGCCCGACCATGTTCGCCTCGGCGATGCCGACGTCGAAGCTGAGCTCGGGATGGTTCTTGCGGAAGCCGGCCACGCCCGTGGAGCCGGGAAGGTCGGAGGTGACGCTCACCACCGGGATTCCCTCGGCGACGAGCTTTTCCATGACGGCGGAGAAGCCGGCCTGGATCTTCTTGAGGGCGGGGCCGGCGGGCTTCGCCGCCTTGGCCGCCTTGGCCTCGGCGCTGAGGCGTTCCACTTCGGCGGCCCATTCCATCAGCCGCGGGGGGACGTTTTCCTCGCCCTTGCAGATTTCGGCCAGGAAGGCGCGCATGTTGGCGCCGGCCGAGCCGGGGAAGCCGTGGCCGCCGGCGGGGTCTTCTTCGGTGGCCTTGACGCCGTAGCCCTTGACGGTCTTCAGCCAGAGGGCGACGGGGCGCTTCGGGTCGGCCTTGGCCTCCTCGAAGGCGGTCTCCACGCCGGTGTAGACGGCCTGGAGGTCGTTGCCGTTCGGAATCTGGATGACGTTCCAGCCCAGCACGTCGAGCGAGTCGAACGTGGGTTGCATCGAGAAGGCGTCCTCGGGGATGCGGCCGGAGAGCTTGGTGTTGTTGTCGGAGATGATCATCACGAAGGGGGCGAGCATGCCCCGGGCCGCGAAGCCGGGAATCGAGGCGAAGCATTCGCGGGCGTCGCCTTCCATGGCCGCGCCGTCGGTGAGGAAGCAGACGGTGGTGCGGTCGGTCTTCGTGAGGACGTCGGCCAGGGCCAGCCCCTGCGCCTGGGCGAGGGCGGAGCCGAGCGGGCCGTTGGAGATGATGACCCCGCGGGGGTTGATGTGCTGTTCCGCGTGGCCGCTGAGGTGGCTTTCGATGCCGCGGAAGCCGCGAAGCTCCTCGAGGGTCATGCCGTCGAAGCCGTAGTTGGCGCGGCAGGCGTAGACGCCGTTTTCGCAGTGGCCGGCGTCGTTGACGAAGTTGTAGGCCTCGTGCCACTGGCGTCCCTTGACGGAGAACATGATCCCGTGGACGGCGGAGACGGCTTCGGCGAGGGCGGAGGGCCCGCCCCAGTGCGCGGCGGCGCCGCCCAGGAGCGCGTGGGCGTTCATCAGGGCCACGAGGCAGCGGTCGGCGACGGGGTCGGCGACGATCGCCTTGGACCCGTCCTTGCGGACGACTTCGGCGGGGAAGAGGGGCCCGCGATCCGGGGTGGGGGCCAACGGGGAGGGAAGATGCTGGGGCTGCAGACTCACGCTCGAAACCTCAAGATGATCGAAAGCGGAACAGGGCTGATGGCGCGCCAAATCTAGATATATTTTCCTCCACTCAAGGACAAAAGAATGGTCTCCACGTTTTTCCGAAAGTTCCTCGCCGCCGCCCGTTCCAGGCAGTTTTGGCTGGCGCTCCTCGTTCCCGCCGTCGCCGTCGCCCTGCTGCTGATCCTCCCCAGGAAGAGCGTCCGCTGGGCCGACATCCACCTCGGGTTCTGGATCTTCGCGCTCGACTTCCTGGCGATCCTGGGGTCGGTCGTCGCCCTCCGCCGCTCCCTCCTCTCCTGGCTGCGCGCCAACCTCCCCCCCGTGGCCGAACTGGCGCTAATCGCCGTCGTGGCCGCCGGGGCGCTCGCCCTCGACCTGACCTGCGTGGAGGCCCGCCACCGGGTGCAGAGCGACGAATCGGTCTTCCTGGCCGCCGCGCAGAACATGTACCACAACCAGACCTCGGCCACTTGCGACGAGGGGATTTTCCGCGCGGACGGCTCCCTGGACTGCCTGCTGGACACTCCCACCTTCAAGGCGCGCGGGCAATCGGCCATTTGGGCCGTTTTGATGCCGTTTTTGGGAACCGACCTCCGCTGGATCTTCAAAACGCAGTCCGTTTTGCTCGTTTTGACGCTCCTCGCCCTCTACCTGGCGGTCCGTTTCTGGACTAAAAACGGCTTTTTGGCCCTCGTCACCTCGGCGTTCTTCGGTTTCATGCCGATGACGCTCTTCCAGTTCCGCTCCACCTCGGTCGAGCCCCTCTACGTCTTCCTCTCGGCCGTCTCGCTCCTGGCCCTCCACTACGTCCTCGCCGATCGGGGCGACGAGCCCGCCGAACCGGCCGAGGGCAAGAGCGACTTCCGGACGGCCCTTTTCGACCTCCTCCCCTTCGTCCTGCTGGGGGCGGTCCTCGGGCTCTTCGCCCAGACCCGCCAGGAGACCGTCTTCGCCCTCTTCGCCTTCGCGCTGGCCGCGCTCCCCTGCGCCATGGCCCGCCCGCGCCGCTGGTGGGCCTTCCTGGTCTCGCTGACCCTTTTCTCGCTGCCGGTGCTGCTGACCATCGCCCACTTCCGCGGATACAACTTCCAGGGCGGGGAATACGCCGCGCACGGCCACTTCCTCGAAAACCTGAAGATCGACTGGGGGATCATGACGGCCGACATGGAGGGCGACCGGCTGAAATACCCCTTCCTCTCCGGCGACGCCTGGATGGCCCTCGGCGGGCTGGTCGCCCTGGTCGCGCTCTGCTTCAAGAACGCGGAATGCCGCAAGTGGGCGCTCTTCCTGCTGGTCTACCACCTCCAGACCTACATGATCCTCGAGAACGTCTCGGGCGACTTCACCATCGAGATCAACCAGCGCTACGCCCTGGTCTTCCTCCCCACGATGGCGTTCCTGATCGCCGTGCTGCTCGACGCCGTGCTGATGAAGTGGCTCCCCGCGCTCCTTTCGGTCCCGAAGGGCGGACGCTGCGCCGGCGTGGCCATGGCCGCCGCCGTCGTCTGCGTCGCCGCGTCGCTGGGCATCCGCCACAACGTCAGCCTGAAAGAGAACATCATGTACAACCGCAACCACCTCACCACCGAGGAGCGCGAAATCCACCGCTGGATGGCGACCCTCCCCGGAGGGAAGGAGACGCGGCGGCTGTTCGTCTACAACCGGCCCTGGCATTTCGTGGGGTACGGAATCTCCGGCATCCAGTTCCGCCGCTGGTCCGACCTGGGCGAAGGGCGCCGCGAGGAGCTGCTGAAGGAGTTCGGCGGCGAGGTCTACTACGTGCGCGGCCTCTACTGCTGGGAGAACAAGACCTACCACCGCAAGGCCGTGGAGTCGCGCGACGCCTCGGTCTGCGACAACTTCGAGAAGGCCTACCCGATGGAGGAGGTCTTCTCCACCACCATCACCAACAACTACCCGCTCGTGATCTTCCGCCTGGCGGGCAGGAGCGACGCCGAGCGGATCCTCGCCGGACGGCCCGAAGGGAAGATCCGCAACCCCTCGCTCTCCGCCGAAGGGGGCAAGCTGGTCCTGCGGGCCGAGGCGCTGGCCGTGCCCGAGGGGTCGCGGCTCAACCTTCTCCCCCACTCCACCGGCGTCCCGACGAGCGTCGACCTCGCGCCCGAGGGCGGCGAGCTCCGGATCGAGCTGCCGCTGGCGCCGGGCCCGAACTTCGTCTCGTCGCAGATCGTCGTTCCCGGCAAGCCGGTGGCCGAGTTCCCGACGCTCGTCTTCTTCGACCCCGAAAACAGCCTGCGCCTGACCGAACAGAAGCCGCTGAGCGTCAAGCAGGGCTGGGGTTCGCTCGGCGTCGGCGAATCGGTCGGCCACAACCCCCTCCGCGTGAAGAACGCGGTCTTCGCCGACGGCTTCGGCTCGCACGCCGACGGCGCGCTGGAATTCGCCGTCCCGCCGGGGTGGACCCACGTCGCCGGCGCGGCAGGCCTGGACGACGAGGAGTTCGGCGGCAACGGCGCGACCTTCTCGATCAAGGCCGACGGCCGCGTGATCTGGAGCTCCGGCCCGATGCGCCACGGCGCGCTCGCCCCCTTCCGCGTCCAGCTGGGCGACGCGAAGCGGATCACGCTCGAGGCGAACGGCAACGGCAACATCGACTTCGACCACGCCGACTGGCTTTTCCCCACCCTGACCCGCTGAGGACGACATGCTGCTCTCCGTCATCATCCCGATGCTCAACGAGGAGGAGATCTGCCTCAGGACCTACGAGACCCTCGAAAAGGTCCTGAAGGACGTCGAGCACGAGCTGCTCTTCGTGGACGACGGCTCCACCGACCGCACGCGCGAGCTGCTGCTGGGGGCGATTCCCGAGGGCTCCGCGAACCGCGTCATCTCCTTCTCGCGCAACTTCGGCCACCAGGCCGCCTTCAGCGCCGGCCTCGACCAGGCGAAGGGCGACGCCGTGGCGATCATCGACGGCGACCTCCAGGACCCGCCCGAGCTGATTCTCGACATGCTGGCCAAGTGGCGCGAGGGGTGGCAGGTGGTCTACGGCCAGCGCCGCGCCCGCGCCGGCGAGGGGCTCTTCAAGAAGCTGACCGCCGCCGGGTTCTACCGCTCGCTGCGGCTCTTCACCTCGGTCGACATCCCGGTGGACACCGGCGACTTCCGCCTGATGGACCGCGTCGTGGTCGACGTCCTGAAGTCGCTGCCGGAACGGAGCCGCTTCCTGCGCGGGCTGGTCCCCTGGGTCGGCTTCCGGCAGACCGGCATCCTCTACGACCGCGCGGAACGGACCGCCGGCGAGACGAAATACCCCCTCAAGAAGATGCTCAAGCTGGCCGGAGACGGCATCGCCAGCTTCTCCAGCCTCCCGCTCCGCCTCTCGCTCTGGATCGGCCTCGTCGCCGCCGGGCTCGGCGGACTGCTCGCGGTCTGGGCGGTGGTCTCCAAGTTCGCGCTCGACGGCACGGTGCCCGGGTGGACCTCGCTCCTGATCGCGGTGGTCTTCCTCGGCGGCGTCCAGCTGATCACCATCGGGGTGATGGGCGAATACGTCGGGCGCATCTACGACGAGGTGAAGCAGCGCCCGCTCTACGTCCTGCGGAAGGACTCCCCCGCTCCGGAGGAAAAGCGATGAGCCGCGGCAAGCTGATCGTGATGTCGGCGGTCTCCGGCGCGGGCAAGCCCACGCTCCAGGGCCGCGTGCTCAAGAAGTTCCCCAACCTGCAGTACTCGGTCTCGGCCACCACGCGCGCGCCGCGCCCGGGCGAAATCGACGGCGTCCACTACCACTTCCTCACGCGCGACGAGTTCCGGAAGATGATCGACGAGGACGGGCTGGTGGAGTGGATGGAGGTCCACAACAACTTCTACGGCACCCCGAAGAAGTTCCTGGAGGAGAAGCTCGAGGAGGGGAAGGACCTCCTGCTCGACCTCGACGTCTTCGGCAAGCTGAACTTCGACAAGATCTACCCCGAGGGGATCGGGATCTTCGTCACCGTGCCCGACATGGCCACGCTCGAAAAGCGGCTCCGCGCCCGCGGGACCAACACCGAGGAGGACCTCCGGCTCCGGCTGAAAAACGCCGAGGAGGAGCTCTCCACGGCGAAGTCCAGGGGCAAGTACGAGCACTGGCTGGTCAACGACGACCTCGACCGCGCCGACGCGGAGCTGACGAGGATCATCGCCGAGGCCACGGGCCGCGAACCTATCGGCGGCTGACCTCGAACCCGAAGCCGTCCGCCTTGGCGGTCACGCGCAGGCGGTCGCCCGCCTTCAGCTCGCCCGAGAGCAGCATCCTCGAAATCGGCGTCTCGACGTTGCGCCGCAGGTACCGTTCCAGCGGACGGGCGCCGAGCTCGGGCTGGTAGCTCTCCCGGGCCAGCCGGTCGAGCGCCTCGGGCGCCATCTCGGCGGTCACCTCGAGCTCCGCGAGCCGCGAGACCAGGCCGGCGCACTTGAGCGCGGCCACGGCGGCCATCTGCTCGCTCTCCAGCTTCTGGAAGACCACGATGTCGTCGAGCCGGTTGAGGAACTCGGGCCGGAAGAAGCCCTTGAGCTCGGGCTCGATCTCCTCGAAGGAGACCGGGCGCTTCCGCTCGGCGAACAGGCGCGAGCCGATGTTCGAGGTCATGATCACCACGGTGTTCGAGAAGTCCACGTGGCGGCCGCGGCCGTCGGTCAGCCGCCCTTCGTCGAGCAGCTGGAGCAGCGCGTTGAAGACGTCGGGATGGGCCTTCTCCACTTCGTCGAAGAGGACGACGGAGTAGGGATGGCGCCTCACCGCCTCGGTCAGCTGGCCGCCGGCCTCGAAACCGACGTATCCCGGAGGCGCGCCGATGAGCCGCGCGACCGAGTGCTTTTCCATGTATTCGCTCATGTCGAGCCGCACGATCGACTTTTCGCTGTCGAACAGCGCCTCGGCCACGGTCTTCGCCAGCTCGGTCTTCCCCACGCCCGTGGGGCCGAGGAAGAGGAAGCTCCCGATGGGGCGCCCCTTGGCGCGGAGCCCGGAGCGGTTGCGGAGCACCGCCTCGCTCACCGCCTCCACGGCCTCGTCCTGGCCGATCACCCGCTTGTGCAGCAGCTCGGGCAGCGCCAGCAGCTTCTGCTGCTCGGTGGCGTCGAGCCGGCTCACGGGAATGCCCGTCCAGCGGCTGACCACCTCGGCCACGGTCTCGGCGGTCACGGTTTCGGAGACGGCGATCGCCTTCTCCTCTTCGGAGAGCTCGCCGGAGCCGCCCTGGAGCGCCTCGCGCCGGGCCTCGAGCTCCTTGCGCAGCGAGGGGATCGTCTGGTACTTCAGCTCGGCGGCCTTCTGGAGGTTGTAGGAGCGCTCGGCGTTCTCCATCTCGACGTTCGCCTCCTCGAGGCGGGCCTGGAGGTCGCGGGTCTCGGCCACCGCGGCGCGGCGGCGCTTCCAGATCTCGCCGAGCTTCTGCGACTTGCGCGAGGCCTCGGCCAGCTCCTTCGAAAGTTCCTCCATGCGGCGCGCGGAGGCCGGGTCGGTCTCGCCGCCGAGCGCCTTCTGCTCGATCTGCAGCTGGAGCACGCGCCGCTGCAGGCGGTCGAGCTCCTCGGGCGCCGTGTCGAGCTGGATCCTGGTGCGCGAGGCGGCCTCGTCCATCAGGTCGATGGCCTTGTCGGGCAGGAACCGGTCGGAGATGTAGCGGTCGGAGAGCTCCGCGGCGGCCACCAGCGCGGAGTCGGCGATGCGCACGCCGTGGTGGGCCTCGAAGCGGGGCTTGATGCCGCGCAGGATGGAGAGCGTGGACTCGACGTCGGGCTCGCCGACGGAGACCTGCTGGAACCGGCGCTCGAGCGCGGCGTCCTTCTCGATGCGCTCGCGGTATTCGTCCAGCGTGGTCGCGCCGATGCAGCGCAGTTCGCCGCGGGCCAGCATCGGCTTGAGCATGTTGCCCATGTCGCTCGACCCCTCGGTCTTGCCGGCGCCCACGATGGTGTGTAGCTCGTCGATGAAGAGCCGGGTGTTCTCTTCCTCGCGCAGGGCGTTCAGCACCGCCTTCAGCCGCTCCTCGAAGTCGCCGCGGTACTTCGCGCCGGCCATCATCGAGGCGAGGTCGAGGCTGTAGATGCGCGCCGACTGCAGCGATTCGGGCACGTCGCCGCGCACGATGCGCTGCGCCAGCCCCTCCACGATGGCGGTCTTGCCGGTGCCCGGCTCGCCCACGAGCACGGGATTGTTCTTGGTCTTGCGGCTGAGGATCTGGATGACCCGGCGGATCTCCTCCTCGCGCCCGACGACCGGGTCGAGCTTGCCGCTCTCCGCGAGGTCGGTCAGGTAGGAGCCGTACTTCTCCAGGACGTTTTCGCTCCCCTCGCCCGCGGCGGTCCCGGCCTTCCCCTTGCTGTCGCGGCGGAGCCCGGCCAGGGCCCGCGCGATCTCGCCGGCGTTCAGCTTCACGCGGTCGAAGATCTCGCGGAGCTCGCGCTCGCCGGTGTTCTTCACCAGCGAGAGGAAGAGGACGTAGGCGGAGACCTCCTTTTCGCCGTCCTTGTCGGCCTGCGCCTGGGCGCCGCGCAGCACCTTCTGCACGTCGGGGCTGACGGTGTCGGTGATGGCGCCCTGCACCTTGGGATAGCGGGAGAGGAGGTTGTCGACGGCGGCCGAGAGCACTTCGGGAAGCACCCCGACGGCGTTGAGCAGCGGGCCGACCTGGTCGTAGGCCTCGGAAAGCAGCCCCTTCAGAAGATGGCCGGAGCGGAGCTCGCTGTGGTCGGCGGCGTCCTTGATCTCCTGGGCCTTCTGCAGGGCGTGGCTGGCGGCTGTGGTGAACTCTTTCATGGAACGACTCCTTTTTGTCGTTCCCATTCAAGCAAAAGCCGTGCCAACGCCGTTTTCAGCCCGAAAACGGCGCTCGTGTTTCAAAATGGGACGGCTTGGCGGCGGCGGAAGTCGGAGTGACTGGACTCGAACCAGCGACTTCTTGCTCCCAAAGCAAGCGCTCTACCAGACTGAGCTACACTCCGGTGCGGTCTACCGCTTCTTGAAGACCTCGAACTTCTCCGCTTCGCCGAAGAACTTCGAGGCGGGCAGATAGAGCCAGAACTCGTCGATCTTCTCGTTTTCGAAGACGATGCGCTGGTTCGAGAGGAAACCGCCGCTGGGGAGGTCGGAGGGCTCGATCGCGAGGCGCCCTTCGGGGTCGGTCGTCACTTCGCGCCAGACTTCCGCGTCGCCGGCGGTGCACTGGTCGCCGGTGCAGGTGACCACGCAGTAGCGGGTGGTCTCGGTGCGGATCGGGCGCGTGGAGACGGTGTCGACCACTTCGGTGAAGCGCAGCGTGACGCTGTTGGAGTTGGCGTAGCGGGCCAGGTCGAGCTCGGTCTGGGTCACGCCCATCGAATCCTTCGAGGCGCTGGCGAGGAACGCCCGGGCGTTCTCGGCGTTCATCGCCCAGAGGCCCTGGCCGTCCGAAAGCTTTTCCCAGCTGATCAGGCCGCGGTCCTTCCAGTTGGGGCCGCTGGGGCCGGAATCGTCGTCGCCGCAGGCGGAGAGGGCGACGAGCGCCAGGGACGCGAGAAGGGAAAGGATCTTTCGGTTCATGACTGCACTCCCGTGTTAGAGCCGCTTGCGGATGGCCGCGGCGTGTTGGACAAATCCTTCGGAGTCGGCGAGGGCGGCGGCCTCGGGGCCGTAGCGGCGCATCGCCCTGGCGTTGTATTCGATGACGCTCGTGCGCTTGAGGAAGTCGTAGACCCCGAGCGGAGAGCTGAAGCGCGCGGTGCCGTTGGTCGGCAGCGTGTGGTTCGGACCGGCGATGTAGTCGCCGATCGGCTCGGTGGACCAGGAGCCGAGGAAGATCGCGCCGGCGTTGCGGATCCGGGCCATGAGGGCGCGGGGCGAGGCGACGGCGAGCTCCAGGTGCTCGGGCGCGATTTCGTCGGCGATCGCGGCGCCGGTCTCCCAGTCCTTCACGACGAGGATGCAGCCGTAGTTCGCGAGCACCTTCTCGAGCAGATCGCGCTTGGGGCTGGCGAGGACCTGTTCCTCGACGCACTGCGCGATCCACTTGGCGTGGCGGAGGGAGTCGGTCACGCAGACCACGGCCTCGAAGCCGGAGCCGTGCTCGGCCTGCGAGAGGAGGTCGGCCGCGACCCAGTCCGGGTCGGAGGTCTCGTCGGCGAGGACCATCAGTTCGGACGGCCCGGCGATCATGTCGATGTCGACGACGCCGAAGACCTCCTTCTTGGCCAGGGCGGCGTAGACGTTGCCCGGGCCGACGATCTTGTCGACGCGGGCGACGGGGCCCGCGCCGTAGGCGAGCATCGCGACGGCCTGGGCGCCGCCGAGCTTGTAGACCTCGTCGATCCCGAGCTCGCGGAGAGCGCAGGCGACGGCGGGGTTCAGCCCGTCGCGCGCGGGGGTGACGACCGCGATTTCGGAGACGCCGGCGACCTGCGCGGGCACGGCGTCCATGATCACCGTGGAGGGATAGACGGCGGCGCCGCCGGGCACGTAGAGCCCGACGCGGCGCAGGGGCGCGACGCGGACGCCGAGCGTTTCGCCCATGGCGCCCTTGAACTCCCAGCCCTTCTCGAGCTGGCGCTTGTGGAAGGCCCGGACGTTGCGGATCGCCTGGCGGATCGCCTTGCGGACCTCGGCGGGGCACTTGGCCGCCGCGCGCTCCAGCTCGGCCGGAGTCGCGCGGAGGGAGCCCTTCAGGCCGTCGAACTTCCGCGCGTACTCGAGCACGGCGGGCATCCCCTCGGCGCGGACGCGCGCGAGGATGCCGCGGACGACGGCTTCCACTTCGGCGCTCGGCGCAGCCTGGCGGGAAGCCAGGGCCTTCACCTGCGCGCTCTTGACCGTCGCGTTCCTGACGATGCGGATCATGCCTGCCCGCGGATGGCCGCGCCGTCGGTTTCCTTCGTGCGTTCGCGGAAGGCCTCGAGGAGCTTCTTGAACATGGGGCCGGGCTTGCCGTCGCCGATCTTCCGGGCGTCGACGTTGACCACGGGGATCAGCTCGGCGGCGGTGCCGGTGAGGAACATCTCCTCGGCGGAGTAGACGTCGAAGCGGCTGACGGGCTCTTCGGCGACCGGGAGGCCCATGCCGCGCGCCAGTTCCAGCACGGTCTTGCGGGTGATGCCCTCGAGGGCGCCCATCCAGGCCGGAGGGGTGATCAGGCGGCCGTGGCGCCACAGGAAGATGTTGTCGCCGGTGCACTCGACCACGTAGCCGGTGTCGTTGATCATCAGCGCTTCCATCGAGCCGGCGCGGGAGGCCTCGATCTTCGCGAGGATGTTGTTGAGGTAGTTCAGGCTCTTCACGCGGGGGTTGAGCGAGTTGACGAAGTTGCGCGTGGTGGAGGCCGTCACCATTTCGAGCCCGTTGTCGTAGAGCGACTGCGGGTAGAGGGCGATCTGCCCGGCGATGCAGACGATCGTGGGCTTCTTGCAGCTCTTGGGGCTGAGGCCGAGGTCGCCGGCGCCGCGGGAGGCGACCAGGCGGATGTAGGCGTTGGCCAGATCGTTGACCGCGCAGGATTCGGTCACCACGTCCGACATCTCCTCGCGGGAGAGGCCGAGGTCGAGCCCGATGGCCGCCGCGGAGTCGTAGAAGCGCTCGATGTGGTCCTTGAGGCGGAAGACGCGGCCGTTGTAGGCGCGGAT
>CADBQJ010000039.1 GCA_902796785.1 Fibrobacter succinogenes | reverse complement strand
CTGAGGTAGCGCGTACTAGATTTACAGACGATGGAGAGCTTTTCGCCGAACGCGTTCTTCCAGGCGCTCCTCCTCGCCGGAGGGGTCCTGGGGCTCTTCTACTTCCTGGTCGACTGCGCGCTGCTCCAGGGGCTTTCGCGCCTGCGCCGCCACGACTCCAGGGAGCGCCCCTTCGTCAGCGTGGTCGTCTCCGCGCGCAACGAGGAGGGCCGGCTGGAGTACTGCCTGGCGCACCTCTTCTCGCAGAGCTACCCGAAGGAGCTCTACGAGGTGCTCGTGGCCGACGACCGCTCCGTCGACAAGACCGACGTGATCCTCCGCGAGGCCGCCGAACGCCACGGCGACCAGCTGCGCGTGCTGCGGATCACCGAATGCCCCGAGGGGATCTCCCCCAAGAAGCACGCCCTCACCAAGCTGATCGAGCTCTCCCGGGGCGAGATCGTCCTCGCCACCGACGCCGACTGCATGGTCCCCTACGGCTGGATCGACTCGATGGTCCGCGAGTTCTCCCCCGAGACCGTCATGGTGGCGGGCCACAGCGAGTTCTCCCTCACCACCGACAAGGGGTGGATGATGCCCGTGCAGGCGCTCGACTTCCTCTCGCACGGGGTGATCTCCGCGGCCCTCATCGCGCTGGGCTTCCCGGTCACCTGCACCGGGAACAGCCTGGGCTACCGCCGCTCCTTCTTCGACGAGGTCGGCGGCTTCGGCGGCGACGAGCGGATCCTCTCCGGCGACGACGACCTGCTGCTCCAGAAGGCCTTCCGCGCCCACCGCAGGCAGGTGCGCTACTGCATCCGCCCCGAATCCTACGTCGTCACCGAGCCCCAGACGAGCGGGATCGGGCTGATCAACCAGCGCAGCCGCTGGGCCTCGAAGACCACCCGCTACTCCGCCCCGGTGGTCGCCTTCTTCTGCGGCATCTTCGCCTGGTACGTCTGGATCGCCGGGCTGGTCTGCGCGGGGGCGGCAGGCTGCCTCCTCGGCGCCGGCTGGGGCCTCCCGGTCCTGCTCTGGGGCGCGGCCGGGTTCCTCTGGAAGACCCTCTGGGACGGCATGGTGATGACCCGCGGGGCCAGGCTCTTCGGGCGCGAGAAGCTCCTGCGCGCCTTCCCCGCCACCGCGCTGCTCCACATCCCCATGATCGTGGTGCCCGTCCTCTTCGGTCTGAGCGGCGTTTTCCGCTGGAAAGGGCGCTCCGGCGCCTCCGCGCTCCGCAAATAGCGCAAATTTCTCCAAAATGGGCGGCCGTCCCGGGCCGGACGGGGGGAATTTTCCGCCCGAACCTATACTTATATATATTAGGTGCCGTTTGAAGAAGGACCCGCCATGACCAAGAAGAGCACCGCCGCGGCGCCCGCCGCCGAAGGCACCAAGAAGATCCTCGTCATCGCCGAAAAGCCCAGCGTGGCCGGCGACTTCGTCCGCGCGCTCGAACCCTCCGAAGGGAAGTTCGTCAAGGACGCCAAGTTCTGGGAAAGCGCCCACTACGTCATCTCCTACGCCATCGGCCACCTGGTCACCCTGGCCGACCCCGCCGAAATCGACGAGCGCTACAAGGGGTGGAAAATCGACTCCCTCCCCATCATCCCCGACCGGTTCGTCCTCAAGCCCATCGAGGAGAGCCGCCCCCAGCTCAGCGCGCTGGGCAAGCTGGTCCGCCGCCGCGACGTCGACCTGGTGGTGAACGCCTGCGACGCCGGCCGCGAAGGGGAGCTGATCTTCCGCTACATCATGGACTACCTGGGCAAGGACAAGAAGCTGACCAAGCCCACCAAGCGGCTCTGGCTGCAGTCCATGACCGCCGCCTCCATCCGCGAGGCCTTCGCGAAGCTCCGCCCCGCCGAGGAGATGGTCAACCTCACCGCCGCCGCCATCTGCCGCTCCGAGGCCGACTGGCTGATCGGCATCAACGGCTCCCGCGGCCTCACCGCCTGGAACTCCCGCAACGGCGGCTTCTTCCTCACTCCCTGCGGCCGCGTGCAGACCCCCAGCCTGGCGCTCATCGTGGAGCGCGAGAAGGAGCGCCGCGAGTTCGTCTCCAAGGACTACTGGACCGTCGAGGCCCGCTTCTCCTGCGGCGGCGCCGAATACTCCGGCCGGTGGTTCGACCCCTCCTTCCGCAAGGACGACTCCGACGCCGACCAGCGCTCGAGCCGCGTCTGGACCGAGGCCCGCGCCCGCGAGATCGTCGCGAAGACCGCCGGGAAGACCGGGACCGTCTCCGAGACCACCAAGCCGACCTCGCAGCGGTGCCAGCCGCTCTACGACCTCACCACGCTCCAGCGCGAGGCCAACAACCGCTTCGGCTTCTCGGCCAAGACCACGCTGAGCATCGCCCAGTCGCTCTACGAAAAGAAGAAGGCGCTCACCTACCCGCGCACCGACAGCCGCCACCTGCCCGAGGACTACGTCTCCGCGATGTACAGGACCCTCGGCTCGCTGCAGTCCGGCCCCTTCGGGAAGTTCGCGGCCATCGCCGTCGAGAAGAAGTACATCCATCCCGACAAGCGCATCTTCAACAACGCGAAGATCAGCGACCACCACGCCATCATCCCCACCGGCGTCATGCCCAGGGGGCTCACCGAGGCGGAGCAGAAGATCTTCGACATGGTCTGCCAGCGCACCATCGCGGTCTTCTTCCCCGCGGCGGAATACAGCGTCACCTCGCGCGTCACCATGGTCGAGGGCGAATCCTTCAAGACCGACGGCAAGATCCTCGTGGTGCCCGGGTGGAAGGCCATCTACGGCAAGGCCGAGGAGTCCGACTCGCTCGAGGCGCTCCGCGGGACCGAGGCGAAGCTCCTCTCCGCCGAGGTGCTCGCGGACAAGACCAACCCGCCCGCCCGCTACACCGAAGCCAGCCTCCTCTCCGCCATGGAAGGGGCCGGCAAGCTGGTGGACGACGAGGAGCTGGCCGAGGCGCTCAAGGACCGCGGCCTGGGCACCCCCGCCACGCGCGCGGCCATCATCGAAAAGCTGATCTCCGACGACTACGTCGCCCGCGACGGGCGCGACCTGGTCCCCACGCGCAAGGCCTTCGACCTGCTGGGGCTGATCGGCGCCATGAAGATCGAGGACCTCCGCTCCCCCGAGCTGACCGGCGAATGGGAACGCAAGCTCAAGCAGATCGAGCGCGGCGAGATGACGCGCGACGAGTTCATGGAAGGCATCCGCCGCTCCACGCTCGAGATCGTGGACCGCATCCGCGGCTTCGACGAGGACGTGGCCCGCAAGGAGGCCTCCTTCAGCCCCGTGAACGGCGAGCGGATCTTCGAATGCGTCAGCCACTTCGAGAAGGAGGACGGCTCCTGCCGCGTCCGCAAGATCCTGGGCGGCCGCCACTTCTCCGCCGAGGAGATCGCCGAGCTCTACGCCAAGGGCGAGGTGGGCCCCTTCCACGACTTCCGCAGCAAGCGCAACACCCCCTTCAGCGCCGTCATCCGCCTGGCCGACGGCAAGCCCGAGTTCGTCTTCTCGCAGGAAAGCGCCGAGCGCAAGATCGACACCAGCGCCATGACGCCCCTGGGCAACTCCCCCATCGACGGCTCCCCCGTCTACGAGGACATCCAGGCCTACGTGTCGCAGTCGCACCTCGACGGCTCCGACAAGGGGCTGCGCATCAACCGCACCATCCTCGGCAAGTCGCTGACGCCCGAGAACGTCGCCGAGCTGCTGAGCAAGGGCAAGACCGGGCTCATCCAGGGCTTCCGCTCCAGCCGCACCCACAAGCTCTTCGACGCCATGCTGCTGCTCGGCAAGGACGGCAAGATCTCCTTCGAGTTCCCGCCGCGCCGCGCCGGCTTCCGCAAGGGCGCCCCGAAGAAGGAAGGGAAATAGCCCCCTCCGATCCGACTTTCACACCACGGGCGCGCCGCCACACGCGCGCCGCAAAAACAAAAAGGAGTCAACCCATGATCAAACTGGTCCTCGTTCGCCACGGCGAAAGCGACTGGAACAAGAAGAACCTCTTCACCGGCTGGATGGACGTCGATCTGAGCGAGAAGGGCCACGAAGAGGCCATCGCCGCGGGCAAGCTGCCCAAGGCCGAAGGCTACGACTTCGACGTCTGCTACACCTCCTACCTCAAGCGCGCCATCCACACGCTCAACCACATGCTCGACGAAATGGACCGCAACTGGCTGCCCGTCGTCAAGACCTGGAAGCTCAACGAACGCCACTACGGCGACCTGCAGGGCAAGAACAAGGCCGAGGCGGCCGAGAAGTTCGGCGAAGACCAGGTGAAGATCTGGCGCCGCTCCTTCGACGTCAAGCCCCCGGTGCTCTCCGACGACGACGAACGCAGCGCCGTCAAGCAGCCGATGTACCGCGACGTCGACCGCTTCTTCCTCCCGCAGAACGAAAGCCTGGAAACCACCATCGAACGCGTGGTCCCCTTCTACCTCGAGACCATCAAGGCCGACATGAAGGCGGGCAAGCGCGTGGTCGTCGCCGCCCACGGCAACTCGCTCCGCGCCCTCGTCAAGTACCTCGACAATCTCTCGAACGAGGAGATTCTCGGCGTCAACATTCCCACCGCGACCCCCCTGGTCTACGAATTCGACGACGATCTCAATCCCGTCAAGCACTACTACCTCGGCGACCAGGAGGCCCTCAAGGCCAAGATGGAAGCCGTCGCCAACCAGGGCAAGAAGAAGGCCTAGCGGCGAAAAGAGCGTCTGTTACACATCCCGAAACGATTGCCCCCCTCCGTGGGGGGCTTTCCTTTTGCGCGAAAAAAGAACGGGCCCCGCGAGGGGCCCGTCGGGAAAGCTTTCGCGAAGCGCTACTTGACGAGGCAGGAGGAGCGGCCGACGGCGCGGTCCCATTCGTCGCGCAGCGTGGCGAGCATCGACCGTTCCGCGGTGGCGTCGACGTCCTGGCCGACGTGCCAGATCATCAGGCCGCGGTAGCAGTTGTCGATCGCATAGTCGACCTTGCGGCGCACCGACTCGGGGCCGTTGTAGTTGTAGCCGCCGGCGGCGTTGGCGGAGTCGGCGGGCGCGAACTCGGTCAGCACCTGCTCCCACGACTTCCAGTCGCCCCAGTTGGCGTCGCGGCGCGCGTAGAAGGGAATGCCGAAGACCAGCTTTTCCTTCGGGGCGTAGTCGTCCCACATGTCGAGGAACTTCGTCAGCGAGTCGGGGGCGTGGGGTTCGGGCATCGGCACGTTCTCGGGCGCCCAGCCCCAGTCGTACGACATCAGCATGATCAGGTCGACCGCGTCGAAGAAGCGCTTGTCGAATTCGGAGGGCTTGTGGCCCAGGCCGATCGCGCTGGTCAGCAGGCGGTCGCCCATGGCCGCCTTCAGCTCGGCCATCAGCGAGGCGTAGTCGGCCATCTCCTCGGGCTTGGGGTATTCCCAGTCCACGTCGAAGCCGTCGAAGCCGTTCGCGTCGAGGAAGTCGACCACGTTCTTCACGAAGGTCGCGCGTTTGGCGGGGTCGGCCGCCACGGAGGAGAAGCCGCCCGAGCGGCCCCAGCCGCCGATGCTCACCAGGGCCTTCACGCCCACGCTGTGCGCGTCGGTGACGAGCGCGGAGTAGTTCGGGGTGACGGAGGTGTCGACCAGGACGCCGTCGTCGGTCGTTTCGAGGCTGAAGGCGATCACGTGGGTCAGCTTGGTCAGCTGCGCGACGCTCTTGACCCCTTCGGGCGCGTAGCCGAGGAGGAGCGCCTG
>CADBQJ010000038.1 GCA_902796785.1 Fibrobacter succinogenes | reverse complement strand
CATAACTGCAGAACAGGGCTCGGTCATACCAAAACTTGTAGTGGTTGTCGCTTGAGCACACCCCAAGTGACGCCGCGACAAGGATGATGGCCCAAATTTTATTCATGTGCCACACTGACTAGAAGTTCCTATTCTCAAACACCATTCACTACGAGACTGCATTTTCCAAAATCGGCGGAAGATTGACGAGAAGCCAAATCACGGCGTTAACAATAATTCCCACCCATTCCTTCTTGCGGTATATCTCCTTCGGGTAGTTAGGCGTGACTTTGGCCAAATGCTTCGCAGCGTGGCGGCCGATGAAGATGAAAAGCGCGATGCAGATGGCGTAATAGAGCCATTGGTACAATATTGCGGAAAACGTGTCCACGGTTAGGGTTAGATTGGAGTAGTCGCCAGTCCTTTGAGCCATAGCCCATTCGAAACTCTGGTGCTTGTACAGCTTATCCAGAATCCAGTGCTTTGAGCCGATCATGCCGAACCATGTGAAAATGGTAACTAGGACCATGTGGCCACAGTATTTCCACTCCATCTTTTGCGCGGCGAGCGCCTTTCTGTGCGGCAAAGTCATGAGAATGGCGCCCCATGGCCATATGGTAAGTGCGCCGAATGCGGCACTCCAAACGAATTTTCCTGCAGGATGCGGCGTCACATCAGCGGTTGTTGCGGTGGCCACAGGAGCTTCTTCCTGTGTCTCCATCAGGCCCGTTTTCTTTTCGTCCATTTCCATTTTCGCTCCTGTGTCCCGGCGGCGTGCGCCTTTTCTAGGGAATTTATCTCCAAATCGGCCTTGGCGAACGGCCTTCCCGCCGAAATTTGGCGCATGTCGTTTGGGGGAGTTTAGCCCTTTTTCCGCGACGAAGGCGCCATTCTCCGCACTGATCCCTGATCCCTGAGACCTAATCCCTGATTCGCCCCCTTGCCAGGTTGGCTAGATTTAGGGCATCCCTTCGGGGGTGATCTGGCTTCGACAGGAATGTCAAAGCGGAAGTTGCAAGCAGAGGTCTCCGGTGGCCTCTTTAAAAACCGGAAAAAAGATAAGTGCCAACGACACTTACGCCCTGGCTGCCTAATTAACGGCAACCCTGCTGTCGATCCCCCGCCTGACCGGTGAAAACAGCAGTCATTTCGTCGGGCTGGGCGGCGCGAACGTCCTGGGCGCGCCGTCGAGATCACAGGACTGGTCCCCGACCGAGCCGACCCCTGCGGGCGCGGGAAGGGACGAGAACCAAATCAGGGGAAAAGCTTGTAGGAGCGACCGGGGCGGCATTTTTGGACAGGGGTTCGAATCCCCTCACCTCCAGATCGAAACGAGGCGGCGCCGTCGGCGTCGCCTCTTCTCTTTCCGGCCGTCGCCGGGGGAATCAGAAGTCGGTCACTTCGGCGCCGATCAGGCGGATCTCGTCGATCCAGATGTCGGCGTTGCGCGTGAAGAGGAAGTCGATCGCGTAGACCTCGGCGCTGACGTCGTCCCAGTCCATCCCGAGCTCGGCGGCCATGGAGAAGTCCTGCGGCTTCAGGTCGGCCAGCGGGATCGTCACGCGGTCGTAGCCGCCGCGCGGAATCTGGTATTCGGAGCTGATGAAGTGGCCCCAGCCGTCGGCCTCCTTGGTCGCCTTGGTCGCCACCTGCACGCGGAAGGCGCCCGTCCCCTTGAGCTTGAGCACGAGGGACTTGGCCTTGGAGAAGTCGAAGAAGGTCTTGTAGCCCGAGGGCGAGTTCTGCATGTAGCCCGTGCCGAGGTTGAAGCCGAGGAGCGCGAGGTACTGCTGGTCGGGGTAGAGCGCGACGTCGGGGAACTGCACCGCGGCGTGGAGGGTCATGCGGCCCTCTTCCTTCACGATGGCGTCGCCGATGTCGACCAGCCCCTGGTCGTGGCCGAGGATGGCGCCCCAGGGCTGCTGCGAGGAGTACCACCAGCCGTTGCCGAAGATGCTCGCCAGCGCGATCTGGCCGTTGCCGTCCTCGAAGTCGTCGAGGACCACTTCGCCGGGACGGAGGTCGATCGTGCCGAGCTTGACGGCCTGGCCGGGCTGCAGGTCGAGCGACTTGTTGGCGGTGATGGCGGTGTCGGCGCCCGAGCGGTGCTTGGTCAGCAGCGTGACGGAGCGCGGCGGGAGGCCGACGAAGCTGAAGCGCCCCTCTTCGTCCACGGGGGCGGTGTGGGGGAGTCCGGAGAGCTGCACGCCCAGCACCTCGCGGTCTTCGGAGAGGACGGTGCCCGAGACGGAGGCCGTCTTGACGAGGCTGATCCGCTTCAGCTCGGCGAGGGTGTCGCCGCTGGCGGCGTTGTCGAAGAAGAGGGAGTTCTTCTCGTCCAGCAGCGCCTGCCCGATGAAGGCGGCTTGCGTCGAGTCGTCGGAGCGGACCTCGATGGCGTACTTGCCGTTCGGCAACCGGAGCTTGAAGCTCCCCTTGGCGCCGGTGACCGCGGAGTCGCGGAACTCGAACTCCTCGGCCAGGTCCATGTCGACGGTTTCGGGGCGGCGCCAGACCGTCACCTTGGCGTTGGGGAGGGGGTCGCCGCCGGCGGAGAAGACGGTCGCGACGATTTCGTTGGGCTGGTCGGAGCCGCCGCCGGCCACCGTCGCCTCGCCGCACGCCATCAGCGCGAGGAGCAGGGCGGGCATTGCGGCGAGCGGGAGGAGGCGCATCAGGATTCCGTCTTTTTGCCCTCCGGAGGAAGTTCCGGCGGGACGTCGCTATGCCAATCTAGCTTTTCCGAGAGGGGGAAGAGCTGCATGTTGAGGTCGAAAACGCGGTCGACGGAGGGGTCCTCGAGGGCCATGACGAGAATCCGCTTGCGCGTCTCGTCGAGGAGCTGCGCGGCTTCGCGGAAGGTCTTGTCGCTCATCGCCAGGATGGAGTAGGCCAGGTGGCGCTCCTCCTTGGGGATGTTCAGCGAGGCGTTCGCCCCGCGCATGAAGAATTCGCTCCGGACGTTGCGGATGACCGCGCCGCTGAGCCGTTCGGAGGTGATGACGGGGGCGTCCTGGACCAGGGCGCCGTTTTCGTCGCGGCGGAGCATGCCGATGGCCAGGAGGGTCTCCACGGCCTCGCGGGCCTCGTCGGCGGAGATGGCGGGGCGGACCAGCGCGCCGAGCTTCGCGTAGTCGCCGTTCCACTTGCCGTAGAAGGCCACTTCGCGGACGACGGGGTAGTACCACTTGTCGTAGAACGAGCGCTGCTCGTCGCGCACCTTGCAGAAGTCGATGCTCTTGCGGATGCGCTGCATCTGCTTGAAGTACTCTTCGCGGTCGGCCTCGGTCTCGGCCTGGTTGAAGAGGACCAGCGCCTCGAAGAACTGGGCCCGCTTGCCTTCCAGGCCGAGCCCCTTCTTCATCTTGCGGATGGAGCCGGCGCTGAGGTTGCGCTTGCCCTCCATGATGTAGGCGCAGAAGCTGTGGGAGCTGAAGCCGGCGTGCATCGCGAAGTAGCGGTGCGAGAAGAAGCTCTTGCTCTGCTTCTGCTCCTCGAAGAAGTCGCGGAGGAACGCGCGATAGTCGTCGTAGCCGTAGATGCCGTCGACCACGCGGCTGCGGGACGGGCGGATCTGCGGCGTTTTCGAGGATTCGGTCATCGCGTTCGCTCCCTGGGAGCGCCTCCGGGGGAAAATTTAGCTTGAGGCGGCCTTTCCGGGAACGGCGGGCTCTTCCGCGGCCCTCCCGCGGGGTTATTTTTGGGCCATGCGCTTTCCCCAGACCCCCGCGAATCGCCCTGTTTTCGGGCTTTTGCTCCTCCTCGCCGCGCTGTCCTCAGCGGAGGACGAAATTCCCGCGCGCTCCCTGCGGGTGGAGGAGGTCCTGCCGCACGATCCCTCGGCCTTCACCCAGTGCCTGATGGCCGACCCGGCCGGCGGGACGGCGCTTCTGGAGGGGACCGGGCTCTACGGCGCCTCCGAGCTGCGCCGCGTGCGGCCCGCCACCGGGGAGCCGATCCGGCGAGTCGCCCTGCCCGACGAGCTCTTCGGGGAGGGGTGCGCCCTGGCCGGCGGGGCGCTGGTCCAGCTCACCTGGCGCGAGGGGACGATCCTCCTGCGCGACCCCGCCACGCTGGCGGAGCGGTCGCGGCTGCCCTGGCCGCGCGAAGGGTGGGGGGCGGCCGGATTCGGCGACACGCTCTGGATCTCGGACGGCTCCGACACGCTCCACAAGGTGCTCCTCCCCTCGGGGCGCGAACTGGGCAAGCTGGCCGTGCGCGCCGGCGGCAGGCCCGTGGCGCGGCTCAACGAGCTGGCCGAGGCGGGGCGCTTCCTGGTGGCGAACGTCTGGCGGTCCGACTCGCTGGCCGTGATCGACCGGGCCACCGGCCGCGTGGTGGAGTGGTGGAACGCCGCGCCGCTGCGCGCGGCCGTCCCGAAGGAGCGGCGCGGGCGCATGGAGGTCCTCAACGGCGTCGCGGACGCCGGGGACGGCTCCTGGTACCTGACGGGGAAATACTGGCCCGCGCTCTACCGCGCGGTCCCCGAGGGATCCGCGCTTTCGAAACGGCGGAAATAGCCGCGCGGCCCGCCCGCTACTTGGTGCGGACGGCCAGCAGCGGGACGACGATGGCGTTGCGCTCGTCGTTGGCGTCCATGACGCGCATTTCGATCTTCGCGAATCCCTTCGCGGGCGGCATGATCTTGACCCGGAGCAGGCTGCTGCCCAGGTTGAAGTCGAAGGGCCCGGAGAGCTCGTTCTGGGTCTCGCGCTCGCCGTCGAAGCTCTGCCAGACCACCCACCCTTCGGGCAGGTTCTCGACGGCGCGGGCGACCTTCAGGCTGATCGTCTGGCCCTTGGCGGGCTCGATCTTGATCGAACAGGCGAATTCGATGTAGGCGTCGGCGTCGACCGACTTGATGCGGTCCGCGTCGGTGCCGCAGTCGATCTTGACCTGCGCGGAGGCGGTGTCCTCCCAGGCGCCGGCGTAGACGATTGGGGCGATGGTCGTGGGCACGACGAGCGTGGAGTCGTCGGGGTTCACGATCACCGAGTCGCTCGCGCTGCTGGAGCCGCTGACGTCGGAGGCGGAGCTGTTCGCGGGATCGGAGCCGTTCCCGCCGGAGGGGGAGCTCGAGGAGTTGTCGCCGCAGGCGCAGAGGGCGAGGGCGAGGAGGGAAATGGCGGCGAAAGAGGCCGTGAGGGAGATCTTCGCGGAGAGTTTCATGGTCATCCCGTCGGTTGAGGTGTCTCTGAAGGCGAAGATAGCCAATGAGCGGCCGGAAAGTTGCAAAATCGGCGTTTCACGGGGCAAAGTTCCCCCGGAATGGCGAAAAACGGGACGGCGGAGATTAGATTATGAAGACAATCGCAGGAGGCGCTATGCCCGGTTTCAATCTGAAAGGTCTTGTTTTCGGCGCCGCGACGCTCTGCGCGGCGGCGACGGCGGTCGCGGACGACGCGATCTCGGCGTTCGTCCCCGCCGCGCCCGAGGTTCCCGGCGAGCTTCTGGCCGTCCCCGACAGCGGGACCTTCCTCGCCCCGACGACCTCGTTCGCGCTCGAGGGCGACCAGGTGATCGTCCGCCGGAAGAGCTCCGGCACCGACTACGCGCTCCTGCGCGGCCGGCGCAGCGCGGCGATGGTCGAGCTCGGGGTCTTCCCCCTGGGCAAGATGACCCCCGAGGAGGCGCTGAAGACGCGCTTCTACCGCAAGCTCCACCAGCCGAAGTTCCAGGACGAGCCGGTGATCTACGTGGACCGCGAGTTCGTCTACTGCCCGGGGCTGGTCCGGCTCTACTACCAGGCCGCCGGCTCGTGGAAGGAGCTGGAGCGCGTGGGCGCGGGCGCCGTCGAGGTCCGCGAGATCGACGGAACCATGCTGGCCACCGAAGTGCGCGAGCCCGGCTGGGCCACCGTCCGGCTGAACGCGAAGGGGAAGACGCCCCGCGTGATCGGCGCCCCGGTCCATTCCGGGCAGATCTCCAGGCGCAGCCTCCATCTCTTCGAGTCGCTGGCGATCGACACCTCCTTCTTCCGCCGCGACGACTACGCCGCCCCCTCCGAGCTGACCGACTCCGCGCTGAACGCGCTCGTCGACTCCGCCTCGGTCGAGCTCCGCCAGCTGGAGGCCTCGAACGCCAAGCAGGCCGGCGACTTCGACATCCTCTTCGGCGTGGCCGAGCGTTTCGCCCCCTCCGAGATCCCGATGGGCGACACGGCGGGCTACTCCGCCTACCTGCGCGAGTTCTCGGCGCTGCGCGAATCCGAGTTCGAGAAGTGGCAGGCGCCGATGAAGGCCCGCATCGCCTTCGTGAAGGGGCGCATCGACGCGCTGAAGGCCGCCTCCGACAGCCTCAACGGCCCGCCGGCCGACGTGGCGGTGGAGATCGTCGACTACAAGATCGTCCACGCCGACAGCGCCGCGGGGCAGTGGATGGTCGCGCTCCGCGTGCGGTCGTCCGATTCGCTGGTGCGCGGCGTCTGGCGAGGCGTCGTGGACCTTCCCGCCGCCGAGGCGGGCGCCCTCTTCGCCGACCTCGAGGCGCGCAGGGAGGCCGCCGCGGAAACCGCACCGGCCGATTCCGTCGCGCAGCCCGCCGCTCCCGCCCCCGCGCCCGCCGCGGCCCCGCTCTCGCGCTGGGCGATCACCTGCCAGGGCCGGACGATCGACACCCCCGAGGGACCGCGGATCTACCGCGTCCACGACTTCAAGGGCTTCTTCCGCGACAGGCGGCTGAAGCTCGCCGGCGAGTTCTCGCT
>CADBQJ010000037.1 GCA_902796785.1 Fibrobacter succinogenes | reverse complement strand
GGCGCGCTCGCCTCGGGCTACAAGTTCCGCGTCACCCGGTTCCGGACCAACGGCACCCAGACGCAGGCGACCGTGAAGAACGAAGGGGTGGCGCCGATCTACCGCGACGCCTACCTGGCCCTGAACGGCAGCCAGTCGAGCTCGTCGCTCAAGGGGCTCATGCCCGGCGACTCGCTGACCGTGACGTTCGGCGCCCCCGGCAGCAGCCCCTCGCTGACCATCGAGTCCAGCCACCTGGTCGGCCGCCCGATTCAGTATTTGGCGAATATTAGTGATTAGGGATTAGGGATTAGTGCGTACAATCCGCTGCGCGTTTTGATAAAAGAAAGGGCTCCGGGAAGGAGCCTTTTTCGTTTCTTGCCGAAGGCCATTGTCCGCACTGAGACCTAAGACCTGAGACCTGACCACTGATTTCCCCGCTTGTAAAAATCCTCTGAACATCCGCCGCCCGCGCTCCGAGGGCGGCGAAATGTGTTAGTTTGGATTCGAATTGACCGCGGCGTGGGGGAGCGGTTCCTCCGATTCGTCCTTCCGGCCGCGACGAACGGGATGTGTACATGAAGACGAACGGGATTTTCGCGTTTTCCGCGGCGTTCTGCGCCTTGCTTTTCCTCGCCTCCTGCTCCGACAGCTCGTCGTCCGGCCCGAACGGCGACCCGGAACCCGGTCTCTCCTCGGTCGACGGCTCCTCCGACGCCGGCTCCTCCGGCGGGAATTCCGGCGAAGGCTCCTCGCGTGGCGGCTCCTCCGAAGAGGGGAGTTCGCGGGGCGGAAGCTCCTCCGAAGCCGTCTCCTCCTCTTCCGAAGACGACGGCGACGACGTCTGGACGCCGGTCCCGCTGCAGTCCGAAATCACGAAGGCGCAGCCGATGACCGGCCTCGTCCTCTGGGCGGACAACTCGAAGGCTTCGAGCTACGCCAATTCGATCGCGCTGGAATACGCCTACCGCCGCCCCTCCGAGGTGGTGCGCGGGAAGAAGGCCGACGGGTCGATCGACTACGACTGGTCGAGCTTCGAGTCGCTGCTGGACGCCGTCGCCGGACGCGGCCACCAGGCGATCGTCCGCTTCATCTACGAATATCCCGAAAACGAGGACGTCGACCCGCGCAAGCCCGGCAGCACCGCCGTTCCGGCCTACATCAAGGCGCTGTCGGACTACAACGAAACCTACAACGGCTCCTGCGACGACTGCCCGACCTATTACGCGGACTGGAGCAATTTCGAGCTGCAGTGGTTCACGCGGCAGTTCTACGCCGACTTCGCCGCGAAATACGACAACGACCCGCGCCTCGCGTTCCTCGAAGTGGGCTTCGGCCACTGGGGCGAATACCACATCTACGACACGGACATCCGCCTGGGGACGAACTTCCCCTCCAAGGACTACCAGCGGGCGTTCCTCCGCCACCTCGACACGCTCTTCAAGAGCCTCCCCTGGGCGATCTCCATCGACGCCGCCGACGACGACTACACGCCGATCGTCGCCTCCACCGAGCTGATGGGGCTCGACTTCGGCCTCTTCGACGACTCCTTCATGCACGAAGGGCACGAGCGGTCCTCGGGCGACGGCTACAACGAGGACAACTGGATCGCGCTGGACTACGCGAACCGCTGGAAGCGGACCGTGATGGGCGGCGAGGTCAGCTACTACACCTCGTCCGACCAGAAGAACTTCCTCAAGCCGAGCGGCATGTACGGCGTGACCTGGGAGCAGATGGCGGCCAAGTACCACGTCTCCTTCATGATCGCCAACGACGCTCCGGACGGCTCCTACGGCACCAAGGATCGGTTCCTCGAGGCCTCCCTGGCGAGCGGCTACAAGTTCCGCGTGACCTCGTTCGAGCGCACCGACGCCAAGGCGCGCGTCACGATCGTGAACGAAGGGGTCGCGCCGCTCTACCGCGACGCCTGGGTGGCCGTGAACGGCACGCGCGGCGGCGCCTCCCTCAAGGGACTGCTGCCCGGCGACTCGCTGACCGCGACGATCCGCGCGACCGGCGACCTCGAACTGGCCATCGAAAGCGACAACACCGTCTCGGGCCGATCGATCGGCTACCTGGCGGACCTGCGGTAAAGACCTTTTTTCCACCACATCGTTTCGGGACAAGGAATGAAAACAACGAACGTTCGATCTCTCCTCCTGCTCTGCGCCTTCGGCCTCGCCGGGTTCGCCTCGGCGCAGGGTCTCGCATACACCGGCCTCGTCGTGGACGCCCGGAGCGGCGAACCAATCGACGGCGCGACCGTCGCCGCCGCGAAGGCGGGCTTCTCGGCGACCACGGGCGCCGACGGCCTCTTCTCGCTCGACGGAACCGGCGAAACGGCCGCCCTTTCCGGCGCCTCCTTCGCCGCCGCGACCGAAATCGGC
>CADBQJ010000036.1 GCA_902796785.1 Fibrobacter succinogenes | reverse complement strand
TGCGGGTCGATCGTCATCTTCTCGCCGGGCAGCGAGTCGGTGTAGTAGCGGATCTGCTTGCCCGCCTCGCG
This sequence comes from Fibrobacter succinogenes, assembly GCA_902796785.1. GTDB lineage: Bacteria > Fibrobacterota > Fibrobacteria > Fibrobacterales > CADBQJ01 > CADBQJ01. The sequence continues at coordinate 7,166 of CADBQJ010000036.1, read as the reverse complement.
CCAGGTGTAGGTCACCTTCATCGTGGCGAGCTTGGCGTCGGTGATCGGGCGCGCGAAGGTCAGCTGGACGCGGTCCATGCGGCCGTTGCCGTCGCGGTCGAGGTAGACGTTGCCGTCCTCGGCCAGCGGCACGGGGCCTTCGTCGAGCTGCACCGTCACCTCCTGGTTGTTGTCGGGGGTGGCGTTGCCCGCCACGTCGGAGACCGAGCCGGTCACGAGCTTGACCTTCACCGAGCCCGCCTTCACCTGAACGGGGTCGAGGGGCTCGGCCAGCGTGAAGGCCCACGACTGGTCCTGCTTGACCACGTTCGTGATGGCGCGCGCGGAGCCGTTGACGATCAGGTAGGAGCCCGTCGGATTCGTCAGGTCGGCGACGTTCTCGCTCATCAGCACGTAGAGGATCTCGGGTTCGCTTTCGAGGATGCTGGCGTACTTGATCACCGGGCCCACGCGGTCGGCGATCGCCCCCTTGACCGTCGTGCCGGGGATGCCGATCTCCACCTTGCCGCCCAGGCCGCTGTTGGCGCCGCCGACGAGGGTCTTGTCCTCGAACGTGAACGTGCCCGGCCCCTTCTTCACCTCGGAGAGGAACGCGGCCCCGTCGACGAAGGCGTCGGAGGTGGGCCAGGAGTAGCGGAAGGAGGTGGCGTCCTGCAGGCGCGACGAGACGTCGTCGTCCTGCGTCGTGACGACGGTGATCCTGTCGCCGTTGCCGTCGCCGTCGGTGTCCTCGATGTACGCCTCGGCGATCTTCGGGTACTTCACCGCGGTCACGCGGACCTTCGACGCGACGGCGTTGCCGCAGCTGTCGACGGCGCGCACCCAGACCCAGCCGCCCGAGGTGGCGACGGCGCCCAGGTCGCTCTTGCCCAGGTCGACCTTGTAGATGGCGTCGAAGGCGTTGCCGGTGGTCTTGTTGACCTTCGCCGCGGACCAGCTGCGCCAGAGCGTGTCGACCGTCCACTCCACGTCGGCGATGCCGCGGTCCCAGCCGTTCGCGTTGCGGTCGGCGTGGAGCTCGGCGGCGTGGACCTCGATGCCGAACCCTTCGGGGTCGGAGGCCTCCGCGGGGGACGCGTCGAGGATGAAGGGGAAGGTGTTGTCGATGTGCTGGCCGGAGCCGTCGAGCGTGCCGTTGCTGTACTGCTTGATGAAGTTCGCCATCCAGTCGACCAGGCTCACCTCCACGGTCGTGGGGATCTTCGACTTCACCACGCGCAGGTTCGAGATCCAGTCGTAGCGCAGCGAGATCTTCCCGCCGCCCCACTTCTGCGCCTGGAGGTTGAACGCCGCCTCCACGTCGTCCCAGATGGCCTGGCGTTCCTCGGTGCTCATGTTGAAGTGCATGAGGAGGCCGCCGTACTGGCTGCGCGGGGAGGTGGCGGGCGTGCAGGGGGTGGGGTCGGTCAGCGAGACCTGGCCGAACCAGAAGCGCTTCACCTGGTCGAGCGTGATCCAGCGGTCGAGGATCTCGACGGAGGGGTCGGTCTCGGCGCGGACCGAGGCGCTGATGAGGCGCCGCGCGTTGTCCACCACGGGGCCCGCGTAGCCGCCGATGTTGCCGGCGATGTCGCTGTTGATGGTCTCGCAGGCGTTCTGGTTGTTCAGCAGCGAGTTCAGCTTGCCGGCCGGGTCGATCTCGGTGTAGACCGCGGTCGTCCCCACGCCCTTGTTGTAGAGGAGCGAGGCGAGGCAGAAGCCGGCGGCGGGGTCGCTGTAGCCGGAGGAGGAGTTCTCCAGGAGCTGCTTGTAGCCGAGGTTCGAGCAGGAGGAGAGGATGTTGTTGGTCATGTGCCAGAAGGCGGCCGACGAGAGGACGGCGTTGACCGACATCGACCCGTCGTTGGAGATCATGTTCTGCCACTGCTCCTGCGAGAGCCCCTGGCCGCCGGCGGCGTCGCCGGTGTAGCGCCAGTAGGGAAGGCCGTCGGGGCGCGAATAGGAGCCGCCGTCGATGCCGAACTGGAAGAGGTTGGGCAGCGTGGGCACCAGGTCGTGCATCGTGCCGTAGCCCTGGTCGATGGCGAAGGAGGTGAGGTTGCCGATGTCCTGCGCGGCCGTGTAGTTGTTGTTGTCGGTCAGCAGGTTCGACTCCTTCATCCCGATGCCGATCATCATCTGGAGGTCGATGCCGAAGTACTCCTGGTTGGCCACCAGCGCCATCCAGAAGAGGGCCCCCTGGCCGCCGCGGTTCACGTCGAAGGCGACGTGGTCGCCGGACGCGGAGGCGCAGTAGGAGGCGCCGCAGTTGTTCATCCACTTGCCGGAGACGCCGACCGCGCCGTTGCCGGTCTCCTCGGGACGGCCGGGGATGGCGAACTGGAACTGCGTTTCGCCGAAGAAGGTGTCGAAGATGCCGCCGGAGTAGGCGCCGCCGTGCGAGCCGAGCCGGTCGCCGCCGGAATAGCGGTAGGTCTCGGCGTAGTAGGCGGGGTTCTGCATCAGCGCGGCCAGTTCCGAGACCGAGATGGGGTCGGCGTCGGTCCGCGCGCCGATGGCGTTGCACGTCCCGGTCTTGATCAGCGTCTCGGCGCGGCCGGAGGCGGAGAACTCGTAGCCCCAGGGGCCGTCGTAGCTGTACTTGTCCCCCGCGGCGAGCGGCGAGGAGAAGGTCACGGGCCAGAGGTCCTGGTAGTAGAGCCCGCCCGGCGCCTGTCCCGAGACGTCGGGATAGTCGGAGTTGTTGAAGGGATAGGGCTTGGAGGCGGGCAGCGCCTTGTCGTTCCAGAGGCGGAGGCCGACCTTCTGCGAGGAGGTCGTGTAGTTGGTCAGCGCCCCGGTGGAGGCCCCCTTGGTGACCGTCCCCTGCACCCCGCCGCCGTCGGCGAAGAGGGGAACGCCCAGAAGCGCGGCGGCGACGGCCGCGCGCGCGGAGAGGGAGAGAAGAACGTCGATTTGCTTCATGTTTCCGTCCTGTCTACTTGAACTGTCCGCGGGTCACGCCGAAGAGGCGCGTCCCCTCGAGAGTTTCCACGCGATTGCCCCAGACGCGGACCTGCTGGATGTAGGCGCCCGTGCCCACCAGCCGTCCGTCCCCGGCGCGGTAGTTCCAGGGGATCCAGACCTTCACCTTGCGGCCGGCCGGATAGCCCCGGGGGCTGCAGACCGCGGCCAGCAGCCCTTCGCCCTCGCGCTCCATGTCCTCGCAGTTGAACTTCGCGGCGGAGCGCTTCACGAAGTTCCCGAGGTTGTCGAAGAAGGCGATCTCGTATCCAAACAGCTGGCCCGTGCGGTCGGGCTCGTCGGACGAGTCGGCGAAGCTGATGGTGAAGGCCGTCCCCGCCTGGAGCTTCGCGATCGAGTCCAGGTCGGTCCGGTAGTCGAAGAAGAGAACCGTGTCGGGCGCCGACGCGAAGGCCTCGTCGGCCGCGAAGACGTCGGCCAGCGGGAGCAGCTGTCCGCGCAGCTTGCCGGAGAGGACGACCCACGGGTTCTGCGCGGGCGCCTTGTTCCCCGCGCGGTCGCGGACCAGCCCCTCTTCCGCCTCGGCCACGAGCCGCAGGCTGTCGCCGACGGCCGGACGGACGAGGTGGACCTTCGGCTGGTAGTAGACCAGCAGTTCGTCGCCCCGCACCAGGCGCTTCTTCTCCGCGGGCGACTGGTGGACCGTGCGCACGGGCGCCCCGTCGCCGCTCTTCGTCCAGTAGAGGCGGTCGGAGAAGAGCGAGGTGACCGCGGTGTCGATCGGCTCGGAGAACTTCACGCGCAGCGTGTCGGGCCGCACGTCGCCGCGCACCGCCTCGGCGTACTTCGCCGTCAGCGCCACGGGGCCCATCGCGTCGGCCATCTCGGGCTCGTCGGTCCGTTCCTCGCCGGTCACCAGCGCCTGTTTCACGGTCATGCGGCCCCAGCCGTCCTGCGAGAGGTCGTAGTAGGTCTGCTGCGCCAGCTCGTGCTGTTCGGGGACGTCGTAGTAGACCGTCATCTCGTCGAGGTCGTCGACGGTCAGGTCGGCGCCGTCCACCTCGAAGGTCCTGTTCTGCGGCGCGCGGCCGTCCAGGCGCCAGACGAAGGAGAGGGAGAGCGTGGCCAGCTTCTCCGCCGCCGGGCGGGTGAACTTCAGCCGGACGCGGTCCATGCGGCCGTCCGCGTCGACGTCCAGGTAGGCGCACCCATCGGCCAGCTTCAGCGGGCCGTCGTCCAGCACGATCGGCACGGGCACGTTGTTCGCCGCGGCGGGATTTCCCTTGATGTCGAGCACGGCGCCGGCGACGATGCTCGCCTTCTTCGAGCCGGCCTTCACCTCGGACTCCTTCAGCGGCTCCACCAGGACGAAGACCCAGCTCTGCCCCTGGCGGAAGACGTTCTTGATCTTCGCGACGTCCCCGTTGATCTTCAGGTAGTCGCCCGTCGGATTCGCCAGCGAGTCCACCGATTCCGAGAAGATCACGTAGAGCGTGTCGGGCGCGTCGGGCCGGATGCTGGCGTACTTGATCACCGGACCCACGCGGTCGGCGATCGACCCCTTGACCACCACGTTCCCGATGGAGATCTCCACCTTGCCGCCCAGGCCGGTCGCGGCGCCGCCCTTGAGCGTCTTGTCCTCGATCGCGAAGGTCCCGGGCCCCTTCCGGACGTCGGAGAGGCTCGCCGCGCCGTCCGCCCAGGAGTCGGAGCCGGGCCAGGAGTAGCGCAGCCCGGTGGCGTCCTTCAGGCTGGCGGTCACCTCGCCGTCCTCGAGGGTCGTCACGGTGATCCTGTCGCCGTTGCCGTCGCCGTCCTCGTCCTCGATGTACGCCTCGGCGATCTTCGGGTACTTCACGGCCACGATCTTCGCCTTCGCGGCCACGGCGTTGCCGCAGGAGTCCTGCGCGCGCACCCAGAGCCAGCCCGACACGCCGCCCAGCGGGGCCAGGTCGCTCTTCGAGAGGTCGATGCGGTACTGCGCGTCGTAGGGGGTGCCCGCCACGAACGAGACCTTGTTGACGTTCCAGCTGCGCCAGAGCGTGTCGATCGTCCACTCCACCGAGCGGATGCCGCGGTCCTTCCCCTCGCGCGGGTCGGCGGCGCGGATCTCCACGGCGAACCCCTCGGCGTCGGTCGCCTCCACGGGCGTCATCTCGAGGAACGGATAGGTCTTGTCCACGCGCGCGCCGGAGCCGTCGTACTCGCCGCCGCTGTACTTCTCGATGATGTTCGTGTTGATCCAGCTGACGGGCTGGGGGTTCAGGTCGCGCGGGATGTAGGACTTGCCCACGCGCAGGTTGCTCAGCCAGTCGTAGCGCAGCGAGATCTTCCCGCCGCCCCACTTCTGCGCCTGCAGGTCGAAGGCCGCCTTCACGTCGTTCCAGAGGGCGCGGCGCTCTTCGGTTCCCAGCTTGAAGTGGAGCAGCAGGCCGCCCACCTGGTCGCGCGCGTCCATGTCGGGCGTGCCGGGGGTGGAGTCGGTCCACGAGACCTGCCCGAACCAGAACCGCTTCAGGTCGTTCTCGGTGATCCAGCGGTCGAGGATCTCGATCGAGGCGTCGGTCTCGGCGTGCTTCGAGGCCGACTCCAGGTGGCCGGCGTTCGCGACCACCGGGCCGGCGTAGCTGCCGATGTTCCCGGGAATCAGCGTGTTCACGTAGTCGCAGGCGTTCGGGTTGTCGAGGATGTTCTGCAGATACTGCTTCGCCGGGTCGAGCGCGTCGTAGACCATGGCGGTGTTGAGCCCCTTGTTGTAGAGGATCGCCGCGATGCAGAAGCCCACCGTGTGGTCGCCGAAGCCCTGCGTGGAGTTCTCCAGCACCTGCGAGTAGCCCAGGTTGGAGAGCTGCGAGAGCACGTGGTAGTTCAGATGGTAGAGCATCGCCGGCGTGAGGATGGCGTTGATGGCCATGGAGCCGTTGTTCGAGACCAGGTCCTGCCACTGCGCCAGCGTGAGCCCGATGTTCGCCTTGCGGTCGAAGGAGGCCTCGTCGGCGCCCGCCCCCACGTACTGCCAGTAGCGCAGCCCGTCGGGCGTGCCGTAGGAGGCGCCGTCCACGTTGCTGATGCCGTACTGGAACATCGTCGGGAACGAGGGGATCAGGTCCGCGGAGACGTTGTACTCCTCGGCGAAGGCGAAGGGGGTGAGGTTGCCCACGTCCTGGTTGGCCGCGTAGTTGTTGTTGTCCAGGAGGAAGTTGGTCTCCTTCATCCCGGTGCCGATCATCACCTGGTAGTCGAAGCCGAAGAGCTCCTGGAGCGCGGCCGCGGCCATCCAGAACATCGCGCCGCGTCCGCCGCGGTCGATGTTGAAGCTCACGTAGGTCTTGTTCTTGCCGTCGGGCGTGGTGGAGCAGACCGTGGCGCAGTTGTTCTTCCAGGTCGGGTCCTCCTCGGGGATCGCGAACTGGAACTGCGTCTCGCCGCAGAAGGAGTCGTGCATGCCGCCGGCGAAGACGCCGCCGTTCTTGCCCAGCCAGTCGCCGCCGGCGTAGCGGTAGTTCCTGTCGTAGTAGCCCACGCTCTGCGTCAGCGCGGCCAGCTCCTCGAGCGAGATGGGGTCGGCGTCGCAGCCGGGGCGCGGCTCGTTGCAGGCGCCCACCTTCAGGAGCGGGGTCACGGCCGTCGAGGCGGGGAACTTGCCCCAGGGGCTGTTCCACGCCAGGTCGTAGGCCAGCTTCTGCCCGGGTTCCTTCGACACCTCGTACTTCGAGGGCCACATGTCCTTGTACTCCACGCCGTCGCGCGAGCCGCTGTCGAGGAACGAGCCGTTGTTGGCGTTGAACGGGGCGTAGGGCATGTAGGGAAGCGACGCGGCCTTGGCGGTCTGCACGCGGATCCCCACGTTGACCGCGTTGGCCGTGGAGTTGGTCACCGAGACGGACGTTTCGGAATCGCGCGAACCCCACACGCCGCCGCCCGCGCCCCAGAGCAGCGCCGCCGCCGAAGCGACGATCGCGGCCGTCCGGAAGAGGGACGGCCCGGAGAGGCGATGTCCGCGCTGTTCTTTCATCCGATCCTGCCTCGGCCGCCCCCATGGACGGACGACCTTCATTTAGAGATATATTCCTTTATCCGCGGGGAAGGACACCTCAAATGCGATAAACGCGCCCAAAAACGCCTTTTTTCGTTCAAAAAGGGTTCCTGCGCCCTCTTTTTTCGCAAAAATCCCCGATACTGCCAAATTCGAGGTAAAATCGGCGGATACCCTTTTTCGCCCTCTCGGGGCGGGGGGTATATTTCGCAAAACGACCCGATCC
>CADBQJ010000035.1 GCA_902796785.1 Fibrobacter succinogenes | reverse complement strand
CCGCCCGGAAGGTCGCGGCGGGCGACGGAGTTCTCGAACGTGAGCTGGCGCTTGATCTCCTTGGGCTCGGGCACGCCTTCCCACTCCTCGGGCGGGAGCGAGGTGAAGGGGATGCGGCGGCGGGCGGCCTTGCCGACGAGGGACCCGACGACGTGGTGCGCGTCGCGGAAGGGGACGCCTTGCTTCACGAGCAGGTCGGCCAGGTCGGTGGCGAGCAGCTCGGGGAGCATCGCCTCGCGCATGCGGGAGAAGTCCCAGACGGCGGTCTCCAGCGCCTCGCGCATGGCGTCGAGCATGACGGAGGCGGTCCGGGCGGCGTCGAAGACGGGCTCCTTGTCCTCCTGCAGGTCGCGGCTGTAGGCCATCGGCGCGCCCTTGACGAGCGTCGCCATCGCGACGAAGTCCCCGGCGAGGCGGCCGGACTTGCCGCGGATCAGCTCCATGGAGTCGGGGTTCTTCTTCTGCGGCATCATGGAGGAGCCGGAGGAGAAGGCGTCGGAGAGCCGGAGGAAGCCGAACTCGCTGGTGGACCAGAGGACGAAGTCCTCGGCGTAGCGGCTCAGCGTGGTCCCGAGGATCGCGAGGTCCGAGAGGAACTCGAGCGCGGCGTCGCGGTGCGAGACGGCGTCGATGGAGTTGTCGGAGATCTCGGGGAAGCCGAGCTCGCGCGCGACGAGGTCGCGACGGTACGGGAAGGCGGAGCCGGCGATGGCGCCCGAGCCGAGCGGCATCTGGCGGTGCCGCGCGAGGAAGTCGCGCAGGCGCCCGGCGTCGCGCTCGAGGGCGAAGAAGAACGAGAGCATGTAGTGCGAGAACTGGACCGGCTGCGCCTGCTGCAGGTGCGTGTAGCCGGGCATCAGGCGGCCCTGGTTCCCCTCGGCCAGGCCGAAGAGGGCCTTCTGCAGCGCGCGGACCTGCCCGAGCAGCCTTTCGGCCTTGCGGCGCATGTAGAGCTTGAAGTCGGTGCTCACCTGGTCGTTGCGGCTGCGCCCCGTGTGGAGCTTCTTGCCCAGCGGCCCGAGGCGGTCGGTCAGCACGCGCTCGACGGCCATGTGGACGTCCTCGTCGGAATCGGGGTCGAAGAGGTCCTTGCCCGCGCGGAAGTCGGCGCGGATCCCCTCCAGCCCCTCGACGATCTTCGCGCGCTCCTCGGCCGTGAGGACGCCGGCCTCGAGCAGCCCCGCGGTGTGCGCGACGCTCCCGTCGATGTCCTCCTCGATCAGCTCGACGTCCACGCGCAGCGAGAAGCTGAGCCGTTCCATGGACCCGGCCATCTTCGTCTCGAACCGTCCGTCCCACATGGTGTGTTGCGCTTTTTCGGCGGTCATGCGTTCACTCCTGTTTTTCGGGCATGGCGGAGATCGCCACGACCTGCAGTTGAAGCGTTTCCTTGTCCCGGAACCGGTTGAGCTCCGGGGAGTAGGCGATGGCGAACGGCTTCGCGGCGCCGGCGAGCGCGTCGCGCAGCTCCCCCTGCCCGAAGGCGATGGCGTCGAAGGTGTGGCCGTTCTGCTTGAGCTTGAGCTTGAGGTGCGACTGCCCCACCACGCGGCACTCGCCGGCGAGCGAAACGCCGTCGGCGAAGAAGACCGGGGGCTCGTTGTCGTGCCCGAAGGGCTCGAACCGCGCCAGCCAGGCGAGCGTGTCGGAGTCGACCTGGTCGAAGTCGACCTCGCAGTCGGGGGTCAGGCGCCTGTCGGCGCCGGCGCGCGCGGGAAGGCTCGCCTCGGCGCAGGCGCAGACCCGTTCGCGGAACGCGGGGACGGCTTCCGGCCGGAGGCTGAACCCCGCCGCCTGCGAGTGGCCGCCCCAGCGGTCGAGCAGGTCCTCGGCGCCGAGCAGCGCCGCGTGCCAGTCGAACCCCTCCACGCCGCGGGCGCTGGCGCGCAGCAGCCCGGTCCGGGGCTCCGCGAAGGCCACGGCCACCGGCTTCCCGATGCGGTCGACCAGCCTGGCGGCCACGATGCCCACCACGCCGACCACCTCCTCGGGCCAGTCCTCGCCCGTCACCATCACCACCGGGCGCTCGAGCTCCTCGGGATGCTCGCGCAGCCAGCGCTGCGCCCGCTCGGTGGTCTCGTTCTCGATGCGCCGCCGGAGGACGTTGGCCTTGACCAGCGCGTTCAGCAGGCGCGAGGCCTCGCGCTCGTCCTCGGTGACCAGCAGCTCGTAGGCCGCGCGCGGGTTGCCCATCCGCCCGGCGGAGTTGACGAGCGGCGTCATGCGGAAGAGCACGTCCTGGGAGCGGAGCCCGGAGGAGCGGGCGCCGCTTTCGCGCACCAGGGCGCGCAGGCCGGGACGGCGCGTGGCGGCGAGCTTCTTCAGCCCCTCGCGCACGAAGTAGCGGTTCTCGCCCACCAGCGAGACCACGTCGGCGAGCGTGCCCAGCGCGACGTAGTCCAGGTAGGCCGACACGTCCACGCGCAGCCCGAGGCGGCGGACGAGGAGGTCGACCAGCTTGAAGGCCACCCCGACGCCGCTGAGGTTCTTGTTTGGGTAGCGGCTGTCGTTGCAGTTGGGGTTCGCGATGGCCAGCGCCGCCGGGAGCACGGGACCCTGCTTGTGGTGGTCGGTCACCATCACACGCACGCCGCGCTCGTTGGCGTAGGCCACCTCCTCCACGGCGGAGACGCCGGTGTCGACGGTCAGCAGCCAGCGGGTCCCCTTCTCGGCCAGCGCGTCGACGGTGGCGCGGTTGACGCCGTATCCCTCGCCGAAGCGGCTGGGGATGAAGACCTCGATGTCGCGGAACCCGCACTCGCGCAGGCCGGTGCGGAGCAGCGCGGCGCCCGTCAGCCCGTCCACGTCGTAGTCGCCGTGGATGGCCAGCGCCTCGCCCCGCTCGCGGATGCCGACGAGCGTCTCGACGATTTCGGAAAGCCCTTCGAGCGAGGCGGAGTCGCAGACCGCCGCCTGCGTGGGGCGCAGGTAGGCCCGGGCCCCGTCGAGGGTCGACACGTCGCGCTTGGAGAGGAGCTGCGCCACCCAGCGGGGAGCGCGCATCTCGCGCGCGAAGGCGGTCTCCGCCGCGGTGGGCGGCGGGGGCGGCGCGATCCGGAATCTCCTTGCGAATTCGTCGGCGGTCATTTCCTCGGCTCCTCGGACGCCAGGGAAAGGTCCAGGCGCGGGCTGTCGTTGCGCCATTTGAGGGCCAAAGCTAGAAAAACGCGCTCCGGCGCCACGGAATGGCCGAGGTGGCGCTCCATCTTCAGGAGCTCGGAGTGCATGAAGCGGACGACGTCGGCGCCGCGGCGCGCGAAGGGCAGCGCGCGGAGGCGCTCCTCGTATTCGGAATTGCGCACGGGGAGCCCGGAGACGATCCGCATGAGGTCGTCGAGCAGCGAGGCCAGCGCCGAGACGACGAAGCGCGGGGTCTCCTCGTCGGTCTCGCTTTTTTTGCGCGCGGCGGAGAAGTCGGACCACCACCCCGCCAGGTCGAGGCTCGTGTCGGCGGCCGTCCACTCCAGGAGCCCCATGGCGAGCGAGCGCGCGGAGGCGACCGACTCGCGCGACATCAGCGCCGCCTGGCCGGGGCTGCCGCCGGCGAGCGCCCAGAGCTGGTCGAGCCGCTCGACGGAAATCCCGCGGCGTTCGAGGAACTCGCCCACCTCGGCGACGGTGGCGTCGGGCAGGTGGATCTTGGCGCAGCGCGAGAGGACGGTGGGGAGCAGGTCGGCGGCGTGCGAGGTGGTGAGGACGAAGTAGCAGTTCTCGGGCACCTCCTCGAGCGTCTTGAGGAGCGCGTTCGCGGACGACGCGGCCATGCGGTCCGCCTCGGGGACGAGGACCACGCGGGTGCGGACGTCCTTGCGGCCCAGCTCGCGCAGCACGTCGCGGACGCTCTCCACGCGGACGGTCCCCTTCGAGGGGAAGGCCTCGACGTCCCAGGGGTCGACCATGCTCGGGGCGACCGCCTTCTGCGTCAGCTCGAGCCGGACCTCCTCCTTCTCCAGCTTTTCGGCGTCGCCGGCGAGGGGGACCACCCAGAGCCAGGGGCTCTCGCCCTTTTCGGGCCGGACGGCGCGGCAGTAGGGGCACTTGCCGCAGGGGCGGACCTCGTCGTCCACGCAGGTCAGCGCCCTGGCGAGCTGCATGGCCAGCGCGCGCTTGCCCACGCCCGCGCCGCCGGTGATCAGCAGCGCCTGCGGGAAGCCGCCGGACTCGAGGGCGGTCTTCAGCCTTTCGGCGACCCTCTGCTGGCTCGGCGGAAGTTCGAAGCGGTATTCCATGTTCCCTCCCCTAGCCCGGCGTCTTGCGGGCGTCCTGCAACCAGTCCATCGGGTCGATGGAGGTCATTCCCTGTTTGACCTGGAAGAAGAGCGTGGTGCCGTAGGGCGAGCCCACCTCGGCGATCGAGGCGAGTTCCTGGCAGGCCTCCACGTTCTGCCCGTCGCGCACCTTCACGCCGGAGAGGTGCGCGTAGACGGAATAGTACCCCTCGGCGCCGTGCGTGAGGATGAGGCTGAGCCCCTGCCCCTGGATCGGGCCGACGTAGGCGACGGTCCCCTTCGCCACGGAGCGGACGGGGGCGCCTTCGCGCCCGGCGATCTCCACGCCGAGGTTGCGGGTGTAGGTTCCCATGCCCGGATGGCGGACCAGGCCGTAGGGGGCCGCGATCCGGCCCACGGCGGGCCAGCAGCGCCTGAAGGGAAGCGGGGCCCCCTTCTTCGCCGTCATCGCCGTGCGGGCCTTGGCGGGCTTGCCGCTCCTGCGCGCGGCCTCCTCCGCCTTCTTGCGCGCCGCCTCGAGCTTCTGGATGACCGCCAGCAGCGCCTTCTGCGAGGCCTCGTGCTCCGAGATGAGCTGCTGCTGGCGCGAGCGGTCGTCGCGCAGCCGCGCCAGCTGCTTCTCGCGGTCGGCCTGCCGCGTCTGCAGCAGCGCCACCTCCACGCTCCGCTCGGAGCGCAGCCGCGCGTTCTCGGCGCGCCGCCGCTCCAGGACGGCCGCCTCGCTCTCCAGCGTGGCCACGGTGGTCCGCAGCTCCTCGATGGCGCGGCGGTCGGAGTCGAGCACGCGGCGCCAGTTGCGGAGGTCGGCGGCGGTCATCCCGCGGTCGGCGGCGAGGAAGAGGATCTCGGCGGAGCGGGCCCGGCCGCGGCGGTACATCGCGCGGGCGCGGCGCGACACGGCCTCGCGCTGCGCGGCCGCCGCCCCGCGGAGCGAGTCCACGCGGGCCGCGTTCTCGCCGATGGCGGCCTCCAGCGAGCGCTGCGCGCGGTCGAGCGCCTCCACCAGGCGGCGCTGCCGGCGCACGCCCATGT
>CADBQJ010000034.1 GCA_902796785.1 Fibrobacter succinogenes | reverse complement strand
CCCGGCGGCCCCGCGGCCGAAGCCGGCCCGTCCGCCCCCTCCGGCGACGTCGTCTCCGGCGAAAAGCCCGCGTTCGACGTGGCCGCGGCCCCGTCGTGGCCGGAGCTGAACCTGGCGGTCGGCGAGCCCGAGGGGTGGACGCTGCCCGAGCCGGAGGCGGTCCGCGGCGGGCGGACGATCGACCTGTTCCGGGCCGACGGACGGTTCAAGGGCCGCCTCTCCACGGTGCTCCACAGCCCGGGCGAGCCCTCGCGCCTGGAACGGCTCGTCGAGACCGAGATCCGCGACTTCAGGACGCGCCTCGACGCGGTCTCCTGGTCCGCCCGCGAGAAGGTCGGCTGGGACGGGCTCGAGGCGGTCCTCTTCGAGATCGGCGGCTCCGTCGAGGGCGGCGCGCTCCAGGGCGCGGGTCTCGGCGCCTGGGACGGCGAGCGGTACTACTTCGTCGTCGTCTCGCACGAAGGGCCCGGAACGCGAGCCGAGATCCGCGCCGCGCTGGACGGCCTGGCCCGCGCGGTGGCCCGCGTCGAACGGCCCCGGCCGCCGCAGGCGAAGACCGACTTCTCGCGCCCCTTCGAATCGCGCCGCTCGGACGAGCTCGGGTACGAGCTCGCGGCCCCCTCCCCCGTCTGGTTCGACTGGGCCGAGGGCTACGCCGGCCTGGGCGACCCCGAGGCCGCGCTGACGAACCGCTCCGAGGAGCTGAACGCCGCCCTCTTCGCCAACCGGCTGGAGGAGGGGCTGGCGCGCCCCGCGCAGATCTTCGACGCCTACCTGCTGCAGCTGGGCCTCCTCCCCGGACGGGACGAGATCGTCGTCTCGCGCAAGGCGCTCGCCGACGAGGAGACGGACGTCCGCTTTTCCGCCACGCGCCGCGAGAAGGGAATCGACTTCGACTACCGCGGCCGCTTCGTCTGGGACGGGCGGCGCGCGATGATGCTCGTGGCCTGGAGCTCCTCCGCCCACGCCGGCAAGTACGCGAAGCAGGTCTCCGCGCTGCTCGACGCGCTCCGGCCGCTCCCCTCGCCCGAAGGCGAAAGCGGCGAGCGCGAACGGCGCTCCACCGCGTTCCTCCTCAACCAGATCGGGCTGATCCAGCTCCAGCAGGACGACGCGCTCGGCGCGCTCGGCTTCTTCGAGAAGGCCAACCGCCTCGACCCCGCGGAGCCGCTCTACCTCATCAACTGCGGCTTCGTCTACCAGCTCAAGGGGCTCTACGGCCCGGGCATCCAGCACTTCGAGTCGCAGCGCCCCCTGGTCGACTCCCACGGCAAGCTCCTCTCGATCCTGGGCGAGCTCCACGAGGCCTCCTACAACTACGACAAGGCGCTCGACTGCTACGTCGCCGCGTCGCGCTTCTACCCCGACGACGAGGAGCTGCGCATCAACCTCTCCGACGCGCTCTGGGGGCTGGGCTACCGCAAGCAGTCGCTCGAGGCGGTGGAGTCGCTCTACCGCCTGCGCCCCTCCGTCCGGCTCGGCGTCTACCTGGCCAAGACCTACATGGGGCTCGACCGCAACGCCGAGGCGACCGAGCTCCTGCTGCAGCTCAACGGCGGACGCCCCGCCTCGCGCGACATGGGCGCCACGCTCGCCGAGGCCCTGCTGGCGCAGAACCGCCACCGCGAGGCGCTCCAGGCCGCCGCCCTCGCGATGTCGCTCTTCGGCGCCGACCGGCGCCTGCTGATGGCCCAGGGCAAGGCGCAGTTCTACTCGCGCCAGTTCCGCCCCGCGCTGGCCAGCTTCGAAAAGGCGCAGAAGGCGGGCGCCGAGGACGAGGAGGTCGCCAGCCTGCTCGCCGCCGCGCAGAGCCTGCTGGGCAGCGGCGACAACAAGGCGCTCCGCAAGCCCGTGGAGCCCGTCCTTCCCGCGGGGAAGCCCGCCGACCTCCTGCGGCAGGGCTCCGTCGACGGAGGCGCGGTCGCCGACACCTCCGCGCCGGCGGCGGTCCTCTTCCGCCAGCAATCGGTCTTCTACGCGCCGAAGAAGCCCTGGCGCGTCACCGAGGAGCTCCTCGTGCGCGTGCTCGACGACCGCGGCGTCTCGCTCTTCAAGGAGTTCGTCTTCACCTTCCTGCCCGGCTACGACCGCGTCCACGCCAACCGCATCGAGCTGCTCGACGGCGACCTCAAGGTCCGCTGGAGCGGCTCGATCTCCGACTGGTACGTCACCAGCGAGGTGGGCGAGGAGGCCGCGAGCGAGCACCAGGTGGCCCACTTCCCGGTTCCCGGCCTCAAGCCCGGCGACTACGTCCACATGCAGGTCAGCCGCTCCTCCATCGAAAGCTCCCCCTGGCCTCCCTTCGTCGACCACCGCGCCTCGCGCCACATCCCCGTCGGACTCGACCGCCTGGTGCTGCTGGGCGACACCTCCGCGCTCCGCATCGAGGAGTACGGGCCGATCGAACGGGTCCCGTGGAAGGGCGGCATCGCCTGGGAGGCCCGCGACCCGCTGGTCCTGCAGACCGAAATGCACATGCCCCACTACCAGGACCTGGCCGGCGGCGTGCTGATCGCCGGGTCGCGCACCTGGGCCGACGTGGGGCGCGAGTACGAGGCGCTCATCAGCCACCAGAAGAAGGGGTCGATCGCCGCGCGCGAAAAGGCCTACGAAATCAAGGGCTCGCTCATCGACCCGCAGGCGACGGTCGACAAGGTGGTCGAGTGGGTGCGGCGCAACATCCGCTACCGCAACATCCCCTTCGGCGGCCACGCCGTGGTGCCCGCCAACTCCGGCGAAACGCTCCGCCGTCGCTGGGGCGACTGCAAGGACAAGAGCCTCCTGGCGCAGGAGCTCCTCGCCACGCTGGGCATCCCGAGCCGTCTCGCGCTGGTCAGCCTCGGCGACCCGGTCAGCTCCGCGCTCCCGACCATCCACCAGTTCGACCACATGATCCTCTACATCCCGGCCGGCGAGAAGTGGCGCGAGCAGTTCGTCGACCTGACCGAGCTGGGCGGCGCGCGGCGTCCGGTCCCCTACGGCCTGGAGGGCGGCGCGGCGCTGATCGTCGACGGCGACTCCTCGCGCCTGGTCGCGATGCCCCTGATGGAGAACGCGCTGGAGCACCAGGTGGAGCTCTCGCACGTCGTCGCGCTGAAGAACGACGGCGGCGCCGAGTTCAAGGACGAGGTCTCGCTCCGGGGCAAGTTCGCCGGCGCGATGCGCGAAAAGCTGGGCGACCGCTCCGAAAGCGAGCTCAACCGCTTCATGCGGGAGTGGATCGAGGACGAGATCCCGGGCAGCACGCTCCTGGGGGTGCAGCTGCGCAACCTCGACAAGTACGACGCGCCGTTCGAGATCGTGCTCAACTACGCCGTGGAGAAGACCGCCTCCGTCGACCGCGGCCGGCTGAGCTTCCGCATGCCCGGGCTCTGGGAACGCGCCTTCATGCGCATGCCCCGCAGCACGCGCCGCCACCATCCCGTCCGCCTGCCCAACGCCCACCAGTTCTCGTGGAAGCTGAAGCTGCTCGTTCCGGAGAAGTGGGAGGTCGAGCGCGCGGTCTTCGAAGGGCCGAAGACGGACGAATACGTCACCTGGAAGAGCTCTCGCTCCGAGAAGAAGGGCGTCCTCGACTTCGAGGCGCAATGGGAGACCCACGCCGTCTTCGCCGACCCGAACGAATACCCGAAGCTCCAGCGCGAATGGGAAGAGGTGGTGGACGGCGCCACGCCCGTGGTCGTCCTGAAGGAGCGCCCGTGAAGATCCTCTCCCCCGCCGCCTACGCGATCCGCGGGCTCTGGCTCTTCCGCTCGGAGCCGCGCCTGCGCAAGTGGGTCGCCATCCCCCTGGCGATGGGGTTCGCGGCCCTGGTCCCCTGGCTCTTCCTCTCGGCCGACGTCTACGCGTGGATCCGCGGGCTGCTTCCCGCGTTCCTCCCGCCCGAGGCCGCCGCCGAGGCCTGCGCCGGCTTCCGCGCCTGCGCCGCCGAACACCTCGGCGCGATCGGAAACGCGCTGCTCCGCGCGGGAACGGCGCTCGTGGCCCTCTTCCTCACGCTCTGCTCGGGGCTGCTCCTGCTCGTGGGGACCGTCAAGGTGCTCGGCGCGACCTTCAACGACCGCCTGAGCGAGGCCACGGAGCGGATCGCGCTCGGGAAGGAGGAGGCGGTCCCGCCGCCGGCCGGATTCGTCCGCGCCACGCTCCACGCCCTGCGCGTCACGCTGGTGCAGTTCCTCTGCATGGCGCTGGTCTTCGTCCCGCTCTACGCGCTTTCGGTCGCGCTGCCCGGCGCCGGCGCGGTCGCCGTCTCGGGGCTGCTGGTCCTGGCGAGCGCCTTCTGGCTGAGCTACGACGCCATGAGCTACGCCATGGACCGCCGCCTGATGCCCTTCCGCTCTCGCCTGGCGCTGATGGCGCGCCATCCCTGGAAGACGCTGGTCTTCGGCTTCGAGGGCTATCTCTTCCTGCTGGTCCCCGCGGTGAACGTCTTCATGTTCCCCTTCCTGGTGACGGGCGGCACGCTCCTGCTGATGGACCTCCGCGGCGAAACGGCCGCGAAGGCAAGCGGCGCGCAGGAGGCGGAGCCCGCGCTCAGCGCGGCTCGGGAGGAGTCCAGCCCCGCCGCAGAAGATCGAGATCCGCCGCCAGCGGAATGATCACCAGCGGCGAGGTCATCCGGTCGATCTGGCGGTCGCCGGAGCTTTTCCAGGATCGGTTCTGGCAGCTGCGGTAGAGCGGTTCCCCCCGCTTGAGGTCCCAGACGGTCGCGCGGTGTTCGATCTCCACCCGGCCCTTGGGCGTGTTGCCGCTCGGATAAAGCCGCACGGCGGTCCGGCCCGGAAGCACCAGCAGGTCCAGCCCATAGCGTCCGGCGATCGTTCCCGCGGCGCGGCGGATTTCGGGCGGCACGCGGTATCCCACCGCGACCAGCGCGGAGTCGACCCCTTCGCAGACGCCGTCGCCGGAGCCGCTCCAGGAGCGCATCAGCCGGGTCAGGCTGTCGACGCGGGCGTCGTTCTCGTCGTAGGGGGGCACGCCCGGCGCGAAACGGAGCACCTCGGCCTCGGGCCAGAGCTCGCGGGCCGCGCTGTCGAGGATGTTGTCGTACTCGAACTCCCAGTTGTTGGCCGAGGCGCCGTGGCACGAGTCGCACTTGCCCTCCACGGAGAAGTCCACGTCGAGCAGCGAGGCCAGCCCGACCTTCAGGGGACGGGGGCCCGGCTCGGGCCAGAGGCGCGCGGAGGCGTCGGGGGCGGCGTCGCGCCAGGGGCCGGGCGGCGCGGAGGCGCAGCCCAGGAGGGCCGCCAGCAGCCCGGAGAGGAGGAGGAATCGGAGATTTTTTCGCCTCATTGGCGTTAAAATAGCATTGGGACACTTGATGAGCGACGAAGAACTTGCTATAGTTGGCGCACACTGGCCTATGGTGTAATTGGTAACACAGCAGATTCTGGCTCTGCCATTCTAGGTTCGAGTCCTGGTAGGCCAAGAAACAGAGGGAAACGCGAACGCGCTTCCCTCTTTTTT
>CADBQJ010000033.1 GCA_902796785.1 Fibrobacter succinogenes | reverse complement strand
GAAGTTGCCGCCTTCGAGGTGCATGAAGCCCTTGTTGGCGCTCTTGCGGGCGCCGGCGCCCTTTTCGCCGCGGCCGCAGGTCTTGCCTTTGCCGGAGCCGATGCCGCGGCCGACGCGGCGCGACTTCTTGTTGGATCCAACCGGGGGAACGAGAGTGTCCAGAAACATCTTAGATCTCCTCGACCTTCACCATGTGGGAGACCACGCGGATCATCCCCTCGATGGTGGGGTTCTTTTCGTGGGTCACGGTGTGACGGATGCGATGCAGGCCGAGGGCGGCGATGGTCGCGCGCTGCACGGGGGTCGTGTGGGCCAGACCGCGAATCTGCGTGATTTGCAACTTTGCCATGTTCTTCTCTCCTAACCGCGCGCGCGCAGGGCGTTGAACTGCTCGCGAGAGCGCTGGGAGGTCAGGCCTTCGAGGGTCGCGCGCACCACCGAGGAGGGGGCGGTCGAGCCGAAGGTCTTGGTGAGGACGTCGTGCACGCCGGCCAGTTCGAGGACCGCGCGCGCGGCGGCGCCGGAGATGACGCCGGTGCCGGGGGCGGCCGGGTGCATCAGGATGCGGGTGGAGTTGCACTTCACCTGGACGGTGTGGTGCAGCGTCTTGTCCTTGAGGTGGACTTCGACGAGGTTCTTGCGGGCGGCTTCGGTCGCCTTGCGGATGGCTTCGGAGACTTCCTTGGCCTTGCCGGTGCCGTATCCGACCTTGCCCTTGCCGTTGCCGACCACGACGAGCGCGGCGAAGCCGAAGCGGCGGCCGCCCTTGACGACCTTGGAGCAACGGTTGATGGCGACCACGCGTTCTTCGAACTCGGGGGCCACGTCCTGCTGAGTCTGCTTTGCGTATGCCATTAGAACACCATTCCTGCTTCGCGGGCCGCGTCGGCGAAAGCCTTCACTCGGCCATGGTAAGTGTAACCGCCGCGGTCGAAGACGACCTGCTCGATGTTCTTCTCCTTCGCCAGGGCGGCGACGAGGGCGCCGAGCTTGCGGCTCTGCTCGGTCTTGTTGAGCGAGCCGTTCTGCGCCTGGAAGTCCTTCGAGGTGGTCGAGGTCTGCACCAGCGACTTGCCGGTGGCGTCGTCGACGATCTGGGCGTCCATGTGGACCAGGGTGCGGCGCACGCACAGACGGGGACGGGCGGTGGTGCCGTTCACTTTCTTGCGGATGCGGCGGTGACGGGTGATTCGCCCTTCGAGCCGCTTCTGAGCCATATCCATCTTTCTCTATCTCCTCTGGCCTACTTGCCAGTGCGCTTGCCCGCCTTGCGGCGGATGTGTTCACCGGAGAAGAGGATACCCTTGCCCTTGTAGGGTTCCGGCGGACGGTACTTGCGGATCACGGCGGCGACCTGGCCGACGGCCTGCTTGTCGGCGCCGGAGATCACCAGGCGGTTGGGGTTCTCCACCTTGAAGGCGACGCCTTCGGGGGCTTCGAACGGAACCGGGTGCGAGAAGCCCAGCACCAGGTTGATGTTCTTGCCCGCGGGTTCGACGCGGTAGCCGACGCCGACCAGGTCGAGCGTGACGGAGAAGCCTTCGGTGACGCCGACGACCATGTTGTGGGCCAGCGCGCGGGCGGTGCCGTGGAGGGCGCGTTCCGCGGCGACGTCGGAGGAGCGGGTGAAGACGATCTCGTTGCCCTTGACTTCGCACTTGATGTCGGGGTGCACTTCCATGGACTGGACGCCCTTGGGGCCCTTGACCGTCAGGGTGCGGCCGCTCAGCGTCGCCTGGACGCCGTTGGGGAGGATGACGGGGTTTTTGCCAATACGCGACATATCTTGTCCCTACCAGATCTTGCAGATGACTTCGCCGCCGACGTGATCGCGACGGCATTCGCGGTCGGTCAGGAGGCCCTTGTCGGTCGAAATCACGGCGACGCCGAGGCCGTTGAGCACGCGGGGCAGGTCTTCGGCGCTCGCGTAGACGCGGCGGCCGGGGGTGCTCACGCGTTCGATGCCCTGGATGACCGATTCGTTGTCCTTGTAGTGCAGCAGGATCTTGATCACGCCCTGCTTGCCGTCGTCCACGACGACGAACTTATCGATGAAACCGTGCTGCTGGAACAGCTTGGCGAGTTCCACCTTGATCGACGACGCGGCAACTTCGACCGTGGGGCGCTTGGCTCCGACGGCGTTGCGGATGCGTGTCAGCATGTCTGCAATGGGATCGCTCATCGACATAATTCTGGTCTCCTACCAGCTGCTCTTGGTGACGCCGGGGATGTCGCCCGCGAGAGCCATCTCGCGGAAACAGACTCTGCAGATGCCGTACTTGCGGAGATAGCCGCGAGGACGGCCGCAGCGGCGGCAACGGTTGTAGCCGCGCACCGCGAACTTGGGGGTGCGCTTCGCCTTTTCGATCATGGAACGCTTTGCCATGCCTTACCTACTTCCTGAAGGGGAATCCGAGCGCGTCGAGAAGGGCGCGGCCCTGTTCGTCGTTGGCGGCGGAGGTCACGACGCAGATGTCCATGCCCATGACCTTGTTGATCTTGTCGTAGTCGATCTCGGGGAAGATCGTCTGCTCCTTGATGCCCAGCGCGTAGTTGCCGGCGCCGTCGAAGCCCCTCGAGGAGAGGCCGCGGAAGTCGCGCACGCGGGGAAGGGCGATGAAGAGCAGGCGTTCGAGGAATTCCCACATGATCTGGCCGTGCAGCGTGACCTTCGCGCCGATCGCGACGTTTTCGCGCAGCTTGAAGTTCGAGATCGCCTTGCGGGAGCGGGTGGCGACGGCCTTCTGGCCGGTGATGGCCGTGAGGGTGTCCACCGCCTCGTCGATCAGACGGGGGTTCTGGGTGGCTTCGCCGACGCCCATGTTGATGACGATCTTCTTCAGGCGCGGGACCTGCATCACGTTCTGGAGGCCGAGGCTCTTTTCGAGGGCGCCGCGGATTTCCTTCTCGTACTTGGCTTTGAGGAAACTCATCTCATGAACCTCAATCGATGACGCTCCGGTCCTTCTTGCTCACGCGGACCGAGGGCTTGCCGGCTTCGCGCCGACGGGTGACACGAACGGGAGCACCGCTCTTGGGGTCGACCAGCATCACCTTGCACAGGGGCAGCGCGGCTTCCTGGGGGACGATGCCGCCGGACTGGTTGTTCTGGGTGGGCTTCTGGTGCTTCTTGACGACGTTGACGCCTTCGACCAGCACGGTGCCGGCGGCGCGGGAGACGCGCAGCACGCGGCCCTTCTTGCCCTTGTCCTTGCCGGACAGGACGACGACGGTGTCGTTCTTCTTGATCAGCTGTGCCATCAGATGACCTCCGGAGCCAGCGAGATGATCTTGGTGTACTGACGTTCGCGGAGTTCGCGCGCCACGGGTCCGAAGATGCGGGTGCCGCGGGGCTCGCCCTGCTCGTTGATCAGCACGCAGGCGTTGTCGGAGAAGCGGATGGACGAGCCGTCGGGGCGGCCGACTTCCTTGACGGTGCGGACGACGACGGCGGTCTGGACGGTGCCCTTCTTGACGCGGCCGTTGGGGAGCGCGCTCTTGACGGAGACGATCACCCGGTCGCCAACGGTGGCGTAGCGCCGACCGGTGCCGCCGAGCACGCGGATGCACATCACTTCGCGCGCACCCGAGTTGTCTGCCACAACCATTTTGGTCTGTTCTTGGATCATGACGTTACCCGGTTACTTGGCCTTCTCGACAATCCGCACCAGACGCCAGCGCTTGGTGGCGCTGAGGGGGCGGGTTTCCATGATCTCGACGACGTCGCCCTCGTGGGCTTCGTTCTGCTCGTCGTGGACCTTGTACTTCTTGGAAGAAATGATGGTCTTGCCGTACATGGGGTGCTTCTTGCGGCTCTCGACGGAGACGACCACGGTCTTCTGCATCTTGTCGCTGGTGACCACGCCCTGGCGGACTTTACGGTAGTTGCGCTGTTCGTTCTGCATGTCAGCCCTTCTTCATTTCCGTCAAAACGGTCTTGATCCTGGCGATGTCCTTGCGGGCCTTGCGCTGGCTGCTCGGATTTTCGTGCGAACCCATCTTCGCGTTGAAACGGGAGTTGAACAGCTGGAGGTCGAGCTCCTTGAGCTTTTCCTGCAGCTGGTCGACCGTCAGTTCTCGCAGTTCCTTGGCTTTCATAGCTGTTCCGCCTCGACGATTTTGACCTTGATGGGAAGCTTCTGGGCGGCGACGCTGAGGGCCTCGACGGCCAGTTCGCGTTCGATGCCCGCGATTTCGAAGAGCATGCGGCCGGGCTTCACGACGGCCACCCAGCCTTCCAGGCTCCCCTTCCCCTTGCCCATTCGGGTTTCGTTGGGCTTGCGGGTGTAGGGGCGGTCGGGGAAGATCCGGATCCAGACCTTGCCGCCGCGCTTCATCTTGCGGGTCATGGCGACGCGCGCCGCCTCGATCTGGCGGTTGCTCAGCCAGACGGCTTCGAGCGCCTGGAGGCCGTATTCGCCGAAGGCGACCGTGCCGCCGCGCTTGGTGCGGCCCTTGTTGGTGCCGCGCATCACATTGCGATAAGTCGTGCGCTTGGGAGACAGCATCGGATCAGGCCCCCTGCTCGTTGTTGTTCTTGCCGATCACTTCGCCGTTCATGATCCAGACCTTGATGCCGATCAGGCCGGCGACGGTGTGGGCTTCGGCGGTGGCGTAGTCGATGTCCGCGCGGAG
>CADBQJ010000032.1 GCA_902796785.1 Fibrobacter succinogenes | reverse complement strand
CGCGCGGCCCCGGAGGCGCCGGAAACCGCGCCCGCCACGGCCGCCGCCACGAGAAGGACCGCCACCACGAGGGTCCCCAGGGGGAGGGTCCCGTTCCAGCGGTCCGTTCTCAGCGGGAAGAGGAAGAACATCCGGTCCTCCGGATCAGATGCCGCCGGTCTTGTAGTTGGGGGCTTCCTTGGTGATGGTCACGTCGTGCGGATGGCTTTCGCGGAGGCTGGCCGCGGTGATCTGCACGAACTGCGCGTGCTCGCGCAGGGTCGCCAGGTCGGCCGCGCCGCAGTAGCCCATGCCGGAGCGGATGCCGCCCACCAGCTGGTAGATCGTGTCGCGGAGCGCGCCCTTGTAGGCCACGCGCCCCTCGATCCCCTCGGGCACGTACTTCCGCTCGTCGCGGACGTCGCCCTGGAAGTAGCGGTCCGCGGAGCCCTGGCCCATCGCGCCGAGCGAGCCCATGCCGCGGTAGCTCTTGAAGGTGCGCCCCTCGGCGAGGATCAGCTCGCCCGGGGCCTCGTCGGTGCCCGCGAACATGCTGCCCATCATCACGGCGCGCGCGCCGGCCGCCAGGGCCTTCACCACGTCGCCGGAGAACTTGATGCCGCCGTCGGCGATGATCGCCATGCCGCGCTTGTCGGCCTCCTCGGCGCAGTCGAGCACCGCGGTCAGCTGCGGCACGCCGATGCCGGCGATGATGCGCGTGGTGCAGATGGAACCCGGGCCGATGCCCACCTTCGCGATGTCCGCGCCGGCGGAGTGCAGGTCGCGCACGGCCTCCGCCGTCGCCACGTTGCCGCCGACGATCGTCACGTCGGGGTGGTTCGCGCGCAGCGTCTCCACCATCTTCAGCACGCCGCGGCTGTGGCCGTGCGCCGTGTCGACCACCAGCACGTCCACGCCGGCCTCCACGAGCAGGCGGGCGCGTTCGATGGTCTCCTTGCCGGTGCTGACGGCCGCGCCGACCAGCAGCTGGCCCTTGTCGTCCAGGCTGGCGTTCGGGTGGTCCTGCCGCTTGAGGATGTCGCTCAGCGTGATCAGCCCCTTCAGGCGCCCTTCGGAGTCGACCAGCGGGAGCTTTTCGATGCGGTGCTCGCGCATCAGCCGTTCCGCGGCCTCCAGCGAGATGTCGGCGTCGCCGGTGATGAGGTTCTTCGACATCAGGTCGGCCACCACGCCGGTGTCGGTGGGGCGCACGCCCATCAGGTCGCGGTTGGTGAGGATGCCCACCACCTTGTCGTCCTTCAGCACCGGGAAGCCGGAGATCTTGCTGCCGCGCAGCTGGCTCAGCAGCGCGGAGATCGAGAGGCCGGCCTCGAGCGTCTTGGGATGGGCGACCACGCCCGACTCCCAGTTCTTCACCGTGCGCACCTGCTCGGCCTGCGCCACGGGCGACATGTTCTTGTGGATGATCCCCAGGCCGCCCTCCACGGCGATCGCGATCGCCAGGGGCGCCTCGGTCACCGTGTCCATCGCCGCGCTCATCAGCGGGATGTTGAGCTTGACGCGCTTGCTCAGCCGCGTCTCCAGCTTCACCTCGTTGGGAAGCACTTCGGAATAGTGCGGCACCAGCAGCACGTCGTCGAAGGTCAGGCCTTGTTTGAGAGCTTTCATCGTTTTGTCCTCCGGATCACTTGGACGAAGGGGCGCCGTTCCACCGGTTCATGACGGCCTCGGGCCCCGAGGTTTGCAGAAGTTCTACGATTTCCGGCGCCCGGTCGACCAGGGCGTCGAACGCCGCGCGCTCCTCCTTCGAGAAGCGCGACAGCACGTGGTCGGCGAGGTCGCGTCCGGCGGGATTGTCGCCGACGCCCAGGCGGATGCGCGGGAACCTGTCCCCGATGGCGCCCACGATCGACCGCAGGCCGTTGTGCCCGCCGTGCGACCCGTTCGCGCGGAAGCGCATGCGCCCGGGTTCGAAGCTGATTTCGTCGCAGACCACGAGGATCTCCGCGGGCTTGGCGCGGGTGGCGGCCATCAGCGCCAGCACGGCGTTGCCGCTCAGGTTCATGTAGGTCTGCGGCTTGGCGAGGAGCAGCGGGCGTCCGGCCACGCGGATTTCGGCGATTTCGGACTGCGCCTTGGACTTCCAGTCGCCGGCGGAGAGGCCCTGCGAGGCGGCCAGCCGGTCGACGAAGTCGAACCCCGCGTTGTGGCGCGTTCCGGCGTATTGACGCCCGGGATTCCCGAGACCGACCAGAACGCGAATTGGGGTGAACTCCGCCATGCG
>CADBQJ010000031.1 GCA_902796785.1 Fibrobacter succinogenes | reverse complement strand
GGACGTAGCGGGAGAAGGCGCGGACGGCGTCGGCGGGCCGCGCCGCGTCCATGAGGGCGCGCGCCTGCAGGTAGACCAGGCTGTCGCGCCCGGAGGGGCTGTTGGCCAGCAGCGGGAGCAGCAGCGCCCGTTCGGCGAACTCGGCGGCCTGCGCGGGGCGGTGCGTTTCGATCAGCGCCACGGCGCGGTCGATGGCCGCCCGTTCGCTGCGGGGCGAGGGCGACCCCCAGAGCGTGTCGACCCAGATCACGCCGACGGTCCGCGCCAGCGAGTCCAGATGGCGGGCGCGGACGCCGGCCTCCATCTGCCCGCGCGCGGCGAGCAGCAGCTCCGGAAGATGCTCGGACCAGGCGGTCGCGCTGTCGGCGCCGTAGCGTTCGGGGTCCAGGAGCCGCAGCAGCTCGATTTCCTCGCGGTTGCCCCAGAGGAGAAGAGCGGCCTTCAGCCTGGAGCCCGTCGTGTCGGCGAAGACGGACGGATGGGCGGCGGCCTGCGCCGCGACCTGCTCGTCGGAGATCCCGTAGCCGTTTTCGAGGACCCGCTCGACGTAGCGACGGGCCCAGAAGTCGTCGCGCCTGGCGCGCGCGTGCGCCAGGAATTCCTCGCGGGAGTCGAGCCCCTGGTCGCGTCCGAGCTTTTCCCAGAGCTTCCACTGGAGCAGCAGCGCGGTCCCGGCGTCCACGTCCGGCAGCTGGCGGTCGGGGCCGTATTCCTTCAGGAGGGCGGTGTAGTCGGCGCCGACGATCCAGGGCCGGCCCGCGCGGGAGACGAGGACCGCGTCGTCGGAGACGGCGGTCATGCCGGGATGGGGGACGATCTCGGCCTTCGCCTTCTTCGTCAGCTCCTCGGTCATGGAGTGGAAGACCGCGTAGCGGCGGAAGCTCAGGTAGGAGGCCCGCAGCGCGCGGCGGTCCACTTCGGCGTAGACGGGACGGCGGCCGGGCTCGTAGGAGTTCGTGCGGAGGATCAGGAAGCGCCCTTCCATGCCGGGGCCGCCTGCGTAGACGGGGCTGACGGCGCCGGCGCGGCGGCCCAGCTCGGTGCGGAGGAACTCGGCCGTGCCGGGGTATTCCGCCAGGACGGGATGGCGTTCGTTGTCGCCGATCCAGCCCCAGTAGCCGCCCTGCGCGGCGGTGGCGTGTTCGGAGAAGCGCTTCGCCACCTCTTCGAAGGGCCGGCCCTTTCCGAGCTCGCGCAGCGCCTTGTCGGCGCGGGCGCGGTCGGAGCATTCGATGGCGCTCACCTCGATGCGGCCGGGCCGCGTCCAGCGCGAGGCGTTCTCCTCGAAGAAGGCCTCGAGGTCGGCGCCTTCGAGGGCCATCTCCTCGGCCACGCGGCCTTCGACCTCGGCGAAGGGGCGGGCGGAGTCGGCGCCCAGCCTGGCGGCGTTCTTCGAGAACCACTGCGCCAGCTCGCGCGAGGTGTAGCCCAGGCGCAGGCCGACGTTCTCCTTCTGCGCGTAGCGGCAGAGCTCGCGTCTCTCGAGCTTCTTCTCCAGCTCCTTCAGCGCCGGATCCGTCTTGGAGTACTTCTTGCGGGCGAAGATGGCCACGACGCGCTCTTCCGCCATCTCGCGGACGAAGACGCGGCGGGCGGTCGTGTCCTCCAGCGCCGCGCGGCGGTGTTCGGGCAGCGCGGCGATCTTCTTGTCGACGTCGCTCTGGCGGATGGCGGTGGAGCCGACCCGGACGATCACGGGGTCGGAGTCGGTGCAGGAGCAGAGGGCGAGCGCCGCGACGAGGGCGCCGAGGAGGATGGAGGAGGTCTGTTTCATTCGAACCGTCCGCTTGCTGAAAAATGGCCGTCAGGGCCGAAAAATAAAAAAGGCGTCTCCCCGGAGCCCCGTTTCGCCACCTATATTTATAATCGTTGACAGAGAAGATGCCTACACGGCCGCACCCGCGGGCGCGGACGCTGTCGATTGCCGCAGCCGCGGGCGTCGCGGCGACGGTGGCGGCGCTCGCCGCGTTTCCGTACGTTCTGGAGGGCTTCCTTCGCGAAGGGGGCTCCGTCGGGGGTATGCGCTGGTCGGCCCCCGGGGCCGAATTCTCCTGGCCGTTCCATTTCAAGGCCGATTCCGTGGTGGTCGAGGGCGAAGGGAGGCGGATCGCCGTCGACGCCCCCGAGATCCGGCT
>CADBQJ010000030.1 GCA_902796785.1 Fibrobacter succinogenes | reverse complement strand
CCCGCGCCGGAACCCGTCTACAACGACGAGTGGTAGAGGTTCAGGCCTCTTCGGGTTCGCTCCACCGTTTCAGCAACGCGTCGCGCCAGGGCTCGAAGTCGCCCTCGCGCAGGTGCGCCCGCGTCCGCGCCATCAGATCCTGGTAGAAGTGGAGGTTGTGGATCGTGGCCAGCTGGTGCACCAGCAGCTCCCCGGCGTTGAAGAGGTGGCGCAGGTAGGCGCGGCTGAAGTTCCGGCAGGTGTAGCATCCGCATTCGGGATCCAGCGGGACGTCCAGCCGGCGGGCGTGGCGGGCGGCCTTGTAGGAGAGGCGCCCCGCCCAGGTGAAGACCACGCCGTTGCGGGCGTTGCGGCAGGGCATCACGCAGTCGAACATGTCCACCCCGCGCGAAACCGCCTGCAGCAGGTTCTCCGGCGTCCCCACCCCCATCAGGTAGCGGGCGCGGTCCTGCGGCAGGACGCGCGACATCAGGTCGAGCACCTCGTACATCTTCTCCGCCGGTTCGCCCACGGCCAGCCCGCCGACGGCGATCCCGACCCTGGCGAAACGCGCGGCGTGGACCGCCGCCTCCTCGCGCAGGTCCGGGTAGACGCATCCCTGGACGATCGGGAAGAAGGTCTGGTCGTGGCCGTAGAGCGGCGAGGTCGCCTCGAACCGCTCGGCGAACCGCTCCAGCCACCGCTGCGTGAGGCGGAGCGACTTCTCCGCGTAGGCGCGGTCGGCGTCGCCCGGGCAGCACTCGTCGAGCGCCATGACGACGTCGGCGCCGATGGCCCGCTGGACGTCGACGTTGTTCTCCGGCGTGAAGACGTGGGACGAGCCGTCGATGTGCGAGCGGAAGACGCACCCCTCCTCGGTCAGCTTGCGGATGCCGTTGAGCGAAAAGACCTGGAATCCGCCGGAGTCGGTGAGAATCGGGCGGTTCCAGCGCATGAACCGGTGCAGGCCGCCCGCCTCCTTCAGCAGCTCCGTGCCGGGGCGCAGGTAGAGGTGGTAGGTGTTGCCCAGGATCATCTGGGCGCCGAGCGCCTCGAGCTGGTGCGGATTGACCGCCTTGACCGAGCCGGCGGTCCCCACGGGCATGAAGACCGGGGTCTCGACCGGGCCGTGGTCCGTGAAAATTCTCCCGAGCCGCGCCGCGGATCGGGAGGAGGTTTTCAGAAGCCGGAAGGCGAGTGGCATTCCGCGCGCTAGAACTTGTAGACGAAGACCGCCCCGCCGATGCCCAGCACGCCCACCACGGCGCCGATGGCCATGTTGGTCTGGTGCTTCTTCACCTGCGTGTCGTAGGAGGAGAGAATCGGGTCGCCGAAGCCGGAGTTGGCGAAGGCGTCGTGCGTTTCCTGCGCCGCCTTCTTGTTCTGCCATTCCACCAGGGCGACGACGCCGCCCAGCACGCCCGCGGCCAGCGCCGCTCCGGCGATGCCGATGCGGAGCGTTTCGCTGCCGACCAGATGGTCGCGCGCGACGGCGGAGGAGGCGGCCGCGGCGGAGGCGCGCCGTTCCTCGACGGCGGGTTCTTCCGGCGCTTCGGTGATCAGCTCGGCCTCGTCCGTTTCCACCGGGGGCTCTTCCTTGGCCTTTTTCTTCTTCGACTTGCGTTCGGCCTTCGCGGCGGCCAGGGCGGCCTGGCGTTC
Source organism: Fibrobacter succinogenes (assembly GCA_902796785.1). Classification (GTDB taxonomy): domain Bacteria; phylum Fibrobacterota; class Fibrobacteria; order Fibrobacterales; family CADBQJ01; genus CADBQJ01. The sequence goes on along the minus strand of CADBQJ010000030.1, from coordinate 5,079 downwards.
CTCCTCGGCCTTCGCGATCGAGTCGGCGCGCGCCTTTTCGGCCCGTTCGGCGGCCAGCCTGGCCTCCTTCTCGGCGAGTTCGGCTTCGTGCTTCTTCGCCTTTTCGGCTTCGGCCAGCTCCTGCTTGTTCCAGACGTTGTCGCGCGACTCGTCCAGCTGCTTTTCGAACGAGACCGGCCACTTCACGGCGGGCTTGGTCCGGGTCAGCTCGGCGGTCTTCGTCGCGCCGGCGGCCAGGGCGGCCTCGGCCTCCTTGTTCCCCTTGAAGGGGGGCAGCAGCTCGAACTTGCCGTTGTTGAAGATCAGCGACTCCTCGTCGCCGTCCACGTCCCAGGTGGCCACCATTTCGGCCATGTGGAAGTTGTAGGCCTTGCCGTCGATCATCGTGGTCTCGTCGAAATAACCCACGGCGAACTCGATGTCCTCGCGCGCCACGCGGAGGTCCTTGTTGTTCAGCAGCGACTTGACCTGGCCGGTGTACTTGAAGTGGAGGTTGTCGTGGTCGATCACGACGGTGATGGCCCAGGCGCCCGGGGCCTTCTCCAGCTTGACGAAGGACTGGTCGAACGACTGGAACTTCAGGTCGCCGGCGGCGGACCAGGCCAGGAAGGGGAGCGCGAGCAAAAGGGCGAGAAAAAGATGTTTGCGCATGAGATCCTCGTGGATGTGCGATCGTTCGCGATTTCGGCAAATATAGCCGTTGGAAGGCCGTTCTCCAAAGCGCGGGGGAGCCCTCGAAAGGTTAAATTTAGGCCCGATGAAGGACGACGAAACCCCATTTCCCGTCGATTTTCCCCCGGGAACGAGCCCCGAGGACAAGTCCGACCTGCTCCGCACGCCGATGGTCCGCCGCTGGATCGATGCCATGGCGGAGCGGTTTTCGGTCTCCCGGGTGACCATCGTCTCGGTGGACTGGACCTTTCGCAGGCCCCGCCGCGCCCTCTTCGTCAAGCTCCGCGCAGACGCGCGCGACCGCGTGGGGCGCCCCCTCAACGGAATCGTGCTGCTCCGCGGCGACGCCGTGGGGATCCTCGTCGTCCTGCGCGTGGAAGGGGAGGCCGAACCGCGCCTTCTCCTCGTGCGCCAGGCCCGCGTGCCGGCCGCCGAGCCCGCCCTGGCCGAAATCCCCGCGGGGATGATGGACCACGGGAGCGAGAACCCGCTCGACGTGGCCGTGCGCGAGCTGGAGGAGGAGACCGGCCTGAAGGCGGCCCCCTCCGAAATGGTCGTCCTGCTGCCGCGCCATCCCGACGGCTACCTCAGCTCCGTCGGGCTGATGGACGAGCGGCTCTTCCTCTACGCCTGGGAGAAGAGCGTGACCCGCGCGGAGCTGGAGGAGATCTGCCGCGGCGAACACGGCGAAGGCGAGGAAAACGAGTTCATCGCCCTGGAGACCGTCCCCGCCTCGCGCGGCGCGGAGCTTCAGGACGGCAAGAGCCTGACGGCCTGGCTGCTCTGGCGGGCCCGGGAAAACGAACGGAAGGAGTCCACATGAAAGTCGCGCTGATCCAGCCCCTGGTCGTCCCCGGCGAGCTCCGCGAAAACCTCGCCCGCGTCTCCGGCCTCTGCCGGCAGGCGCTCTCGCAGGGGGCCGAGCTGCTGCTCCTCCCCGAAAACTGCCTCTCGGGCGCCTGGCTGGGCGACCTCTCCGACGAATCGCTCTTCTACGAGGAGTGCGAGGCCTGCGAGAAGGAGCTCCTGGAGATCGCGGGCGGAACCCCGCTCCTCTTCGGGAACGCCTTCGTCCTGGGCGACAATCCGCGCGAGCTCTCCGACTTCCCCGAGCCCGTCCCCTACGTCTTCGGACAGGCCGAGCGGCGGCGCAAGGCGCTCGCCTCGCTCGCCCGCGAGCACCGGCTCGCCGTGGCCTACGTGGCCTCCGTCTCGGCGGGGAACGCGGGCAAGACCTGGCGCGCCTTCGACGGGCGCAGTTCCCTCTTCGCCGCCTCCGGCGCGCTCGCGGCCGAGCTGCCCGCCTTCGAGGAGTGCGCGCGCGTGGTCGACGCCGGGACCGCCGAAGCCGCGCGCCCCGCGCCCGAGGGGACGGACGACCTCTTCCGGGCGATCGCGCTCCAGACCCGCATGGTCATGCGCCAGGGCGGGATCCGCCGCGTGGTCGTCGGGGCCTCGGGCGGCATCGACTCCTGCGTGACGGCGGCCCTGATGGGGACCATCGTCGACCCGGACGACCTGCTGCTGGTCAACATGCCCTCGCGCCACAACTCCGCGACCACGAAGGGAATCGCGCGCGCCCTGGCCGAAAACCTCGGCTGCCGCTACGCGGAAGTGCCCGTGGAGCCCTCGGTCGAGCTGACCCGGAGCCAGCTGCAGGGGCTGCCCGTCCCGCGCCTGGGCGGCAAGGGCGCCGCGCCGGACGCGGCCGCCGACCGCCTCGAGCTTGGCCCGCTCCACTTCGAGAACGTCCAGGCCCGCGACCGCGGCTCGCGCCTCCTCGCGGCGATCGCCGCGGCCTTCGGGGGCGTCTTCACCTGCAACGGCAACAAGGCCGAGACCACCGTGGGCTACGCCACCCTCTACGGCGACTGCTCCGGCTTCTTCGCCCCGATCGCCGACCTCTGGAAGCACCAGGTCTACGCGCTGGGCCGCCACCTGAACGAGAAGGTCCACGGGCGCGAAATCGTCCCCGCGGCCGCGTTCGAAATCCCCCCGTCGGCCGAGCTCGGCCCCGACATGGACGTCGAGGCGGGCAAGGGCGACCCGCTGGTCTATCCCTACCACGACTTCCTCTTCCGCTGGTGGACCGAAAGCGAGGAGCGCCCCGGGCCGTTCGCCTCGCTTTCCCGCTTCGCCGACGGCACGCTCGCCGCGCGCATCGGCGCCGACCCCGAGCTGGTCCGCCGCCTCTTCCCCGACGCCGCGAGCTTCGTCGCCGACCTCGAGAGGTGGTGGAAGGCCTTCAAGGGCATGGGCGCGGTCAAGCGGGTCCAGTGCCCGCCGCTGGCCGCCGTTTCCCCCTGGGCCTTCGGCTCCGAGCGCGAAGAGGCGGTTTTGCCGCTCTTTTTCCCCTCGAAGTATGTAGAATTGAAGAATAGCCTGCTGCGCAAGCGCTGATCCGCGCTCCCGCTGGCGAGGAGAAGAGATGAACATCACCGAATGCCAGGAATGGAAGGACCTCCAGGCCCACTACCAGGAGGTCAAGAACCTCCAGCTGACCGACCTGTTCGACGCCGACGAGACGCGCGCCCGCAAGTTCTCGCTGGAGACCAGCGGCCTCTTCCTCGACTACTCCAAGAACCTGGTCACCGAAAAGACCTTCAACCTCTTCGACAACCTCCTCAACGCGCTCGACTTCCGCGAACGCCGAGAGCAGATGTTCACCGGCGCGCCGATCAACCTCACCGAGCGCCGCTCCGTGCTCCACACCGCGCTCCGCAACCGGAGCAACGCCCCCGTGCTGGTCAACGGCCACGACGTGATGGGCGACGTGCGCGCCGAGCTGGAGAAGATGCGCGAGTTCTGCCGCAAGGTCCACTCCGGCGAGTTCGTCGGGTACACCGGCAAGAAGATCCGCTACGTGGTCAACATCGGCATCGGCGGCTCGGACCTCGGCCCGCGCATGGTGACCGAGGCGCTCAAGCCCTGCCATCCCCCGGAATTCCCGAAGGTCCGCTACATCTCCAACATCGACGGCGTCGCGCTCTTCGACACGCTCCAGGAGCTCGACCTCGAGGAGACGCTCTTCCTCGTCGCCTCCAAGACCTTCTCCACGATGGAGACGATGACCAACGCCAACGCGGCGCGCCAGGCGGTGCTCGACCACTACTCCGGCGCCGCCGACTCCATCAAGTGCCATTTCGTCGCCCTCTCCTCCAACCTGGAGCGGGTGACCGCCTTCGGCATCGACCCCGAGAACATGTTCACCTTCTGGGACTGGGTCGGCGGCCGCTACAGCCTCTGGTCCGCCATCGGCCTCTCCATCGCGCTCTACCTGGGCTTCGACCACTTCGAGGAGCTGCTGGACGGCGCCTACACGATGGACCTCCACTTCCGCAACGCCCCGCTGCGCGAGAACATGCCGATGATCATGGCCGTGCTGGGCGTGTGGTATTCCAACTTCTTCGGCTGGGAAACCCACTGCGTGCTTCCCTACTCGCAGCACCTCTACCGCTTCCCCTCGTTCCTGCAGCAGCTCGACATGGAGAGCAACGGCAAGCGCGTGACGACGGACGGCCGCGTGGTCACCTGGAGCACCGGGCCGGTGGTCTGGGGCGGCGAGGGGACCAACTGCCAGCACGCCTTCTTCCAGCTGATCCACCAGGGCACGCGCCACGTCCCCTGCGACTTCATCCTGCCGATCAACGCCTACCACAAGAGCCGCGAGCACCAGCAGAAGCTCATCGCGAACTGCCTGGCGCAGTCCGAGGCGCTCATGGAGGGCAAGTCGCTCGACGTGGCCAAGCGCGAGCTGACCGAAGAGGGGCTCATCCTCAAGGAAGTCCGCCGCCTGGCGCCCCACAAGGTGTTCGAGGGCAACCGTCCCACCAACACGATCCTCATGCGGAAGCTCACCCCCAACTCGCTCGGCGCCCTCATCGCGCTCTACGAGCACAAGGTCTTCGCGCAGGGGCTCATCTGGGGCATCAACAGCTTCGACCAGTTCGGCGTGGAGCTCGGCAAGACGATGGCCGGCAACGTCCTTCGCGAACTCAAGCTCGGCGTGGAGGGCAAGCGCACGTTCGAGGACGACACCTCCACGAACAGCATGCTCCGCTGGTGCATGAACAACTTCGAATAGCGCCCGAAGAACCGGTCGCGAAAAGGAAGCCCCGCCGCCGCGCGGGGCTTTTTCCTTGCCCGGGAACGGCGCGAAGCCGCCGTCCGCCCCCGCGTCGCGCGCCTTTCCCGCGGACAGAAAAACGGGACTCCGGTTGGGGAGTCCCGTGTTGGGAGAGGAGGAATAGAATGAAACTCCTTTACCAGCCCCCGCAGCCGGCGGACTTGGAGCGGCTGTCGCTCACGCCGAGCTTGTTCAGGTACTGGCCGTAGTAGGTTTCGCGGTTCCTGGCGGCGCCGCCGTAGTTGCCGCCGCATTCCAGGCCGCCGTTGATGATGTTGGTG
>CADBQJ010000029.1 GCA_902796785.1 Fibrobacter succinogenes | reverse complement strand
CTTTCGAAGGTCCAGTGCGCGCGCTTTCTCCAGAGATTGCCGGAGCCGTCGACCGAGTAGGAGATGGAGTCGAGGCCGACGGCCCTGCCGGTGGTGTCGTAGACGAGGCACTTGAACCGCAGCTGGTCGAGCGTGTCCCCGTCGACGATGTAGAAGCTGGAGGAGTCGCCGCGGTGGACGAGATCGCCGTCGGAGTCGTAGGCGGTGGAGTCCCAGCGGACGTCGTTGCGCATCGCGATGGAGCGGAGCCGCACCGTGTCGCCCGATTCGGCCAGGTGGCCGTCGTCGTCGATGCCGTCGAAGGAACCGGTCGTGGTCCGCGTGAAGGCCTTGGCCCCGATCCGCGAGATGTCGTCCTCGACGAAGAAGAGCATCTCCTGGATGTCGCGGCCCATCTCGGCGCGCTTGCGGGTGTCGGCGTTGCTGACGGAGGCGACGGTGAACATGTGCGCCGCCAGGGTGATCGCGATGCTCGCCACCACCATGTAGACGGCCAGTTCGACCAGGGTGAAGCCCTTCTGGGAGTTCATGCGGTTCATTCGATCACCCCCTCGACGTGGATCGTGTGGGGGGCCTTGCGGATCTCCCAGCCGACCTCGACCTGCACCAGCTTGGCGGTGGGCCTGCCGGAGACGGCGTGGTCGAGCGCGCTCACCTTCATGGCGCAGACGAACTGCACATGGTCGCCCGGGGCGGAGCAGGGCAGGCAGTTCATTCCGGCGCCGAAGAGCACGTGCTCGAGCGGGGCGCCGGAGCAGTTCTGGCTCGGGGTGAGGTCCACGCCGCCCGTCCCCTGGGCGCGGAGCGAGTCGATGACGCGGGCGGCCTTGTAGTTGGCCTGGTTGCGCGCCTCGTCGTTGGAGATGGCCACGCGGCTGTCGACGATCGCGCGGGAGACGACGGTGGCCATCAGCGCCGTGATCACGATCGCGATCAGCGCCTCGATCAGCGAAAAGCCGCGCGCGCCTTTCATCGGAGATACCATACGCCATGCTCCTTCGTGTAGGCGCGGACGCGGTTGTCGCGCGAATTCTTCAGCACCCACGCCCCGTATTCGGGGTCGTCGCGGTAGCGGATGTAGACGCCGCCCGAGCCCAGCGTGTTGCCGAACGCGCCGGGGCCGGCCGGGAAGAGGGCGCACTGCTTGTTCGCGGTCTTCCAGGCCGCGCCCACGGTGGCGCCCGAGCCGTAGAGCGATCCCCCGTTCTCCACGAGGAAGAGCGGGTCGAGGCCGAGGGAACCGAGGGCCGCGCCGCCGGGGGTGATCGACATCACGTCGTCGTCGAAGCGGAAGCGCCCGGTGACGGTTCCGGAGCAGTCCGCGGACTCGTAGCGGATCGCGCCGTCGGGAACGAAGAGCACGGAGGTGTTGCGGCGGGACTTCTTCACCTCCACGGAGGTCTCCTGGAGGAACGCGGCGAGTCCGTCGGCGGCCGCGCGCACGTGGCTCTGGCGGACGAGCTCCACGAACGACGGCACGGCGATGCCCGAGAGGATCCCCATGATGGTGACCACGAGCATCACTTCGATCAGCGTAAAGCCGGCGTTACGCCATCGACGGGGAGAGTGGGGCGTTTCGATCATAATGGACCTCATTCCTAATTTAGCCCTTTTTCCGGCCGTCCGGAGCGAAAAAATCGCGCCGTCGAGAAAAAAATCGTATTCACCTTGAATACAGCCGATAATCGCCAAATTCGGCTTTTGATGTAAAATCGGCGAATTTTGTTCCGTCAATACGAGATTTTTCGTCCGCTCGCTCCGATTTTTGAATACATTGTGGGTATGGTCGCCCTCGCGGATTACCTCGATTACCGCCTTTGGCTCGGCGCGGAATGCGAACGCCGCAGGCGCGAGGAGCGCGGTTTCAGCATGCGCGGCGTGCTGAAAAAGGCGGGCATCGCCTCACCCTCCTTCCTCAAGCAGGTGATCGACGGCAAGCGCAACCTCACCCCCGAGACGACCGAACGGCTGGTCGCGGGGCTGGGGCTCTCCGAGGGCGACGCCGCCTACTTCCGCCTGCTGGTGGAGTTCACGCAGGCCTCCGAGCCCGGCGTCAAGCGCGACCGCTACGCGCGGCTGCTCCGGCTG
>CADBQJ010000028.1 GCA_902796785.1 Fibrobacter succinogenes | reverse complement strand
GGCCTACAAGCGGAACCCCATGCGCAGCGAGCGCATCGGCTCCATCGCGCGCTACGTCATCTGCGACGCGCTGAACCCCGCCATGACCGCCGCCACCCAGTGGTTCGAGCGCACGCTGGACGACTCCGCCAACAAGCGCATCGCCGTCGCCGAGGCCTTCCTTGCGGTGGACGGCATCCTGTCGCTGTACGCCAACGTCTCCGACGGGCTCGTGGTCTACCCGAAGGTCATCGCGCGCCGCCTGCAGCAGGAGCTGCCCTTCATGGCGACGGAAAACATCATCATGGAATGCGTGAAGCGCGGCGGCGACCGCCAGGAGCTGCACGAAGCCATCCGCCGCCTCTCGATGGAGGCCGCGAAGACCGTCAAGCAGGAGGGGAAGGACAACGACCTCCTCGAACGGATCCTCCGCGAGCCGATCTTCGGGCTGAAGGAGTCCGACCTGGCCGCCATCCTCGACCTGGAGAAGTTCGTGGGCCGCGCCCCCGAGCAGGTGCGCGAATTCGTGGAAAACGAGGTCCGCCCCGCCATCGCGGCGGTCCCCGGATGGAACCGGCTCGACGCCGGAAGCATCAAAGTCTGAGATGCGGACACGAAGAGGAATCCACGCCCGAACCGCCCTCGCCGGCGCGCTGCTCTGCGCCGCGCTGGCCGGCTGCTCCTCCGACGGCGCGCCGGAAGGCGGCCCGAAGGGCGGGCGCGGCGGTCCGCTGCGCGTGGAGGGCTACGTGGCCAAGGCCGTCCCCTCCGAGACCGAATACCGCGCCATGGGCTCGCTCCGGGCCTCCGAGGAGGTGGAGCTGCGCGCCGAGGCCTCCGGCAGGATCGTCTCCCTCCCCGCGCGGGACGGACGCGAGGTCGCGAAGGGCGCGCTCGTCGCCAAGCTCGACGACTCCGAGCTCCGCGCCCAGCTCAAGGCGGCGCGGGCCAAGCTGGAGCTGGCGCGGGCCGACCGCGCGCGCGACTCGCTCCTCCGCGCGAACGGGTCGCTGACCGAGGCCGAATACGACGCCTCCTCGGCGTCGCTCCGCTCCGCCGAGGCCGCCGCCGAGCTGATCGAGGCGCAGATCGCCAAGACCGAGATCCGGGCCCCCTTCGCCGGCGCGCTCGGGCTGGTCGACCTCTCCGTCGGGGCGCGCGTCTCCGCCGGCGACCGCGTCGCCTCCCTGTCGGCCGTGAAGAAGCTCCGGCTGGAGTTCTCCCTCCCGCAGCGCCACGGGGCGTCGCTGAAGCCCGGCGCGACCGTCGTCGCGGCCGACCTCGACCGCGGGCGCTCCGCCCGGGCGAAGGTGGTCGCGCTCGACCCCGTCCTCTCCCCCGAAAGCCGCGTGCGCAAGGTGCGCGCCGAGGTGGACAACCGCGACGGCGCGCTGCTGGCGGGCGGCTTCGTGGAGGTGACCGTCCCGCTCGCCGCGGGCGGGCGCGGCGCGATCCCCGTCCCCGCGGAGGCCTTCACGCTCGACAACGAGGGGGCCTACCTCTTCCTGGCCCGCGGCGGGAAGGCCGAGACGCGCCGCGTGAAGACCGGCCTGCGCACCCCCATCTCCGTCGAGGTGGTCGAGGGGCTGGACGAGGGCGACACCGTCGTCGTCTCCGGGACGATCAACCTGCGCCAGGGCGCGGCGATCGAGATCTCCGCCGTCCGCGCGCCGCTACGCGAGGCGCGGTAGCCGGTGGGCCTCGCCGAGACATCCGTCCGCCGCCCCGTGCTGATGACCGTCCTCGGGATCGGCGTCGTCCTCCTGGGCGTCCTCGGCTACACCAAGCTCGCCGTCCGCGAGTACCCCAACGTCGACTCGCCGATCATCACCGTCACCACCTCCTACGTCGGCGCCAACGCCGCGGTGGTCGTCTCCGAGGTGACCGAGATCCTCGAGGAGTCCATCAACTCCGCGTCGGGCATCAAGTCGCTCGTCTCCACCAGCACCGACGGCCGCTCGCGCATCACCGTGGAGTTCGAGGTGGGCTTCGACCTGGAGACCGCCGCCAACGACATCCGCGACCGCGTGGCGCGCGTGCAGCGGCGCCTGCCCGACGGCGCCGACGCCCCCACCGTCTCCAAGGCCGACTCCGACTCCGAGCCGATCCTCATGGCCAGCGTGATGTCGGAGTCGCGCGACGACATGGAGCTCTCCGAGATCGCCCGCAACAGGATCAAGGAGCGGCTGCAGACCATCGACGGCGTGTCGGAGGTGGCCATCTGGGGCGAAAAGCGCCCGGTGATGCGGATCTGGCTCGACCCCGTGCGCATGGCCGCGCTGGGCGTGGTCGCCGCCGACGTGAAGAGCGCGATCGAGCGCGAGAACCTCGAGCTCCCCTCCGGGAAGATCGAGGGCGAGACGACCGACCTCTCCGTCCGCGCGCTCGGCCGCCTGGACGGGCCCGTGGGGTTCCGCCGGATCGCGCTGCGCACCGCCGCCGACGGGACGGTCGTCCGGCTGGGCGACGTGGCCGACGTCCGGTTCGAGCCCAAGGACCCGCGCAAGGGGTGGAAGCGCAACGGGCGGAACACCATCACCATGGCGGTCATCCCGCAGCCCGGCGCCAACCACATCAAGATCGCCAACGCCTTCTACAGGCGGATCGAGGAGCTGCGGCGCGACCTCCCCTCCGACG